>CAMPHD010000011.1 GCA_946885765.1 uncultured Thalassospira sp. | reverse complement strand
GATAGCTTGGTTCATGGATGTAGTTGTCAAAGACCGAGAAATTGTCGCCTTCGGGGCCGAAGCTGGAACCCATCAGAAACGCGGTTTCGGGATAATCGGCGGCAACCTTGCGGGCGGCGCGTTCGACACCGAAAACCTCGCCCAGAATAAGGGCCGAGCCATTTTCGGCATACTCACGCATCACGCGTTCATAGTCGGTATTGGCGACGTTTTCAGAAAATTCATAGGTGATGTCGCCGCGTTCTTGGGCGGCATTCAATGCCTTGTGGATACGAGAAACCCATTGCTGTTCGACCGGAACGGTGTAAATCGCCGAAACCTTGATCGGGTCGGCGGCCATTGCCGGTGCCGGAGCGCCAAGGCCAAAAGATACCACCGCGGCTGCTGCGGCCATGGCCGACAGCATTGCGCGACGGGAAAGACGGAAAGTGCCAGACTTCATGATGTCCCCCTGCAGGTTATTGCCAATCTTGGAAATTCTACTTTTCTGCGTATTTGATATGCAGATTGTATACATGATCATAAGAAGGGCAAATACAGAGTTGTCCAAATGGTCAAATTGCCGTTTTCCGCTAGATTGCTGTAACGCAATTTACATCAGGATGTATTGGACTACGGGGATATACGGATGTTCGTATTGTCTGTCTGCGAGTTCACATACCAAATCCGGCTGTGCAATTGCCGGTCAGGCCAGAATGAAATCACGGAGTCCGATGAAGATATGCGGGGTTTTGGGCTGCTGCTGTCCGGGACGAAAATCTTCCTGTTTTTGGGCGGAACCGGTTAAGATTGTCTAAACGGCTGAAATTACTTTGAAACTGTCGCGACTCCTTGGAAATTTTCGGAGTCTATTAACTTTTTGCGGTGATGCTTTCCTCAAGAAATATGGGGGAACCTGGAACGCATCATGACAAAGAAGACATCCTTACCGCTTGATCAGGTTATGGTCGGGGACTGCATCGAACTGATGAACAGCCTGCCGGAAAAGTCGGTCGATCTGATTTTTGCCGATCCGCCCTATAACCTGCAACTGGGTGGTGATTTGCTGCGCCCTAATAATTCCAAGGTCGACGCAGTTGACGATCACTGGGACCAGTTTGACAGTTTCCGTCACTATGACGATTTTACTCGCGACTGGCTGACCGCCGCGCGCCGTGTTCTTAAGGATACCGGTGCGATCTGGGTGATCGGTTCGTATCACAACATTTATCGCGTCGGCACGGTGATGCAGGATATCGGTTACTGGATCCTGAACGACATCGTGTGGCGCAAAACCAACCCGATGCCGAATTTCCGTGGCAAACGTTTCTGCAACGCGCATGAAACCCTGCTGTGGTGTTCGAAAAACGCCGAGCAAAAGGCGATCACTTTCAATTACGAAGCGATGAAGCAGCTTAACGAAGGATTGCAGATGCGGTCCGACTGGCTGCTGCCGATCTGTTCCGGGTCCGAGCGCCTGAAGAATGAAAAGGGTAAAAAGGTCCATCCGACCCAGAAACCCGAAGCACTTTTGCAGCGTGTTCTTTTGGCAACGACCCGTCAGGGCGACGTTGTGCTTGATCCGTTCTTTGGCACTGGCACCACCGGTGCGGCAGCGCGCCGTCTTGGTCGTCATTTTATCGGTCTTGAACGCGAAGAAGAATATGCCAAGGCCGCGAAGGAACGCATTGCCAAGGTTCAGATGCTTGATGGTGAAAGCCTCGAGATGACGGAGTCGAAGCGGTCGCTTCCGCGTATTCCGTTTGGCGCGGTCATCGAACGCGGCCTTCTGGCACCGGGCGACAAGATTTATGACAACCGCGGCAATGTTGCAGCGCTTGTTCGTGCCGATGGCTCGATCAGTCACAAGGACAATGCCGGTTCGATCCATCAGATCGGCGCACATGTTCAGGGCGCACAGGCTTGTAATGGCTGGACTTACTGGCATTACAAGTGCGATGGGCGACTGGTTGTGATCGACAATCTGCGCAGTCAGCTTCGTAAGGAAATGGGACAGGTTTCCGCCTGATTTGTTGCAGCGCAGCATGCAAAAGCAGACATGAACCAGAAGGCCGGGATGGTTGGAAAACCTTCCGGCCTTTTGCATTTGGCGGCAATTCTTGCTATATCTTGGGTCTTGGAATTATCCGTAAGGATAGATGGAGAGCCCCATGCAGGTTGGCGCAACAGGTAGTGCCGCTTACGCACCGAACCCGGTCCAGATCCAGCAGGCAACTGCGCCGATCGCCGAAACAGGTGGTAACGATCTTCAATCACCGCCGACCCAACGGGTCGATCAGGTGGCAGAAACCGAAACATCGCAACAATCGGCCCAGCCCAGCAGCACGGGCCGTGGACAGGTCATTGATATCTACGCCTGATTGGTCGAATACAGAATTTAAAAGGCCCGCGCCAGAATGGCAGCGGGCCTTTTGTATTTTGATGGATAGGTTGAAGCCTTGGTGGTCAGCGATATTTCAGAGCGTGACGCACGATTTTTTTCATCACTGTCGGCAAGGCAAATTCCGATAGCCCGTCAATCGTGGTCCAGCGGCCATCAAGTTTTTCGGCGTCGCTGGCGGCGATCTTGGTTGCGAGTATGGTTACATCAAGATGGAAATGGGTGAAGGTGTGGCCGACTGTGCCATCCAGTTCGGTCCAGCTGGCTTTGATCGGGGCTTCGGACAGCATCACATCGTCCGGGGCATCAATTGCGCGCCAGTCACTGCCGGGGACTTCGTAAAGTCCGCCCAGCAACCCCTTTTCTGGTCGACGCCGGACAAGGATCTGGCCGTCATCGCGCCGTATCCAGAAGGCATATCCGACCCGGGTCGGTTTGGCGGGTTTCTTGCGTTTTTTCGGTAGTTCCGGGGCGATGCCCGATTTGCGGCCCTCGCAGGAAGCCTGCCATGGACAAATTCCGCAGGCCAGATTGCGTGGCGTGCAGATGGTTGCTCCCAAATCCATCAGTGCCTGCGCGTAGTCACCCGGTCGGTCGGACGGGGTCAGGGCAGCCGACTTTTCCTTGATTTCGGGTTTGACGTCGGGCAACGGGGTTTCAAGCGCAAATAGACGGGAAATGACTCGTTCGATATTGCCATCGACGGGGCTTGAATGGCGATTAAAGGCGATGGCTGCAACGGCGGCGGCGGTATAGGGACCGATGCCGGGCAGCTTTAGAAGGCCTTCTTCTGTATCAGGGAACCTGCCGCCATATTCATCGGCAACAACCTTGGCACATTTATGCAGGTTACGCGCACGTGCGTAATATCCCAGACCCTGCCAGGCATGCAGAACTTCATCGAGTTCGGCATTGGCAAGGTCGGTTACGGTCGGCCAGCGTTGCAGGAAGGCGGCAAAGTAAGGACCGACCGTGATCACGGTGGTCTGTTGCAGCATGATTTCGCTTAGCCAAACGCGATAAGGGTCCTGTGCGTCGCCCGGTTCGGCACGCCATGGAAGGGTGCGATGGTGACGGTCGTACCAGTCCAGCATGGACCGGCCGAGGTGATGGATTTCGTCATTGGTGAAATGCACGGCGTTCCCGTGTTATGTTGCGGGGATGAAAACGGGTAATTACTTTTAGGTTCTTAGTAGACCCTACGAAAGAAGCGGGCGTGAGCAAGCAAAAAGATATGACCGATACGCCGACACATAGCACGCCAGATCAACGTGCCGATATGGTTGCGGCAAAAAATGCAGTCAAAAAGAAGCAAAAGATTACCCCGATGGGCAGTTCGGAACGCCGCATGGGGTTGCGCAATATCGCGGCGATGGTCGGCAATCTGACGCGTCCGCTGGTGCGCAAACGCGGTTTCTTTCAGGCCGAAATCATTTTGCACTGGGCGGAAATTGTCGGTCGCGATCTTGAACAATTCACCATGCCGGTCAAATACAACCCGCCACGCGGGGAAAATGCCGGGGGCGGGACGCTTGTGATCCGGGTGACGGGGCCGGTAGCGATTGAATTGCAGCACCGCATGCCGCAGATCATCGACCGGGTGAATACCTATTTTGGGTATCGGGCAGTGGAACGCATCAAGATGATGCAGGGCGATATTTCCCGCCCCGAACGCAAGGTCAAACGGCCGGAAAATGTACCCGAAGGCCCGATCCGCGAAACCAGCGAAGTTGATATAGCCAAAATCGAAGACCCGCATCTGCGCGAAGTGCTGACCCGGCTTGGACGTCGTATTTCGGGGGATGTTCATTCACGCAGGCAACCGGGACAGAAGAAATAGCCGGTGAAATCGCACTTCAAATCACGTGTAAGTCATTTGCCAATCAATCGCCCAAAGCCGTATGCCGGGGCATCCCGGATCGAATCATTTTCCCATAATGTTTGATCACGGAGTTGCCGCATTTCAAAACGATGTTGGCGACTCGTTGGCTCATTAGCGCTTTTGGGGGGCGTGTTGACTCCCGCGCTGCAACAGGCTTGTAATCACAAAATATTGTTTTAACGGAGGTTTCTTTGCTGAAGGCAGTTAAGTTTTTTGCGGTCGCATTTGCGTTTGCGATCGGTGTTGTCGGGGCGCAGCAGGCCAAGGCTGTGGAATACAAGGAACATGTGCTTGGCAATCCGGATGCGCCGGTGACGATCATCGAATATGCGTCACTGACCTGTCCGCATTGCGCCGCGTTCCACAACGAAACCCTGCCGGAAATCAAAAAGTCGCTGATTGATACCGGCAAGGCAAAGCTGATCTTCCGCGATTATCCGCTGGATGGTGTTGCGGTTCGCGCGGCTGCTGTTGCGCAGTGTGCCGGTGATGACCGTTATTTTGGTGTTCTGGGCATGCTGTTCAAATCGCAGATGACTTGGGCACGCGCCGCAGACCCGATTGACGGGATCAAACAGGTGGTTCGTTTTGCTGGTATGGATGGCGATGCGGTTGATGCCTGTATGGCGGACGAGGCTCTGATCGACGGGATCGTTGCATCGCGCATGCGCGGTGAACAGGAATTCAAGGTCAATTCAACGCCGAGCTTCGTGATCAATGGCGAAACCTTTGCCGGTTCGCGCGATCTGAAATTCTTCGAAGACAAGGTCGAAGAACTGACCGATTGATAATGATGATTTTGCCGGGTGCTGCCAATGCAGTATCCGGCATTCAGGGGAAGAAGGGCGGACCGGGGGGCATGATTGGTCCAGTTTAGATCGCTACGGCTGACGGGGTTTAAATCCTTCGTCGATTCAACCGAATTATTGGTGGAAGACGGGCTGACAGGTGTTGTCGGCCCGAACGGCTGTGGCAAATCCAATCTTGTCGAGGCCCTGCGCTGGGTGATGGGCGAGACGTCGGCCAAGCAGATGCGCGGCTCGGACATGTCCGATGTTATTTTCGGTGGGACATCGTCCCGTCCTGCCCGAAATGTTGCCGAAGTTACCGTCGTTCTGGACAATGCCGAACGCAAAGCCCCGGCAATGTTCAACGATTACGAAACGCTTGAAGTTGTTCGACGTATCGAACGCAGTGGTGGTTCGAATTACCGGGTCAATGGCAAAGATGTTCGTGCCCGTGACGTCCAGTTGCTGTTTGCCGATGCCGCGACCGGGGCGCGGTCAAACGCCATGGTGTCGCAGGGCAAGATCGGTGCGCTGATCGGGGCGAAACCAAGCCAGCGCAGACTGGTTCTGGAAGAAGCCGCCGGGATCACCGGCCTGCATTCGCGCCGGCACGAGGCCGAGCTTCGGCTTAAAAATGCCGAACAGAATATGGAACGTCTTGAAGATGTTCTGGTCACACTCGATAGCCAGATCGCGTCCCTGCAAAAGCAGGCGCGACAGGCCGAACGGTATCGTAAACTTTCCGAAAGCATCCGTCAGACCGAGGCGTTGCTATTCCACATTCGCTGGACCGATGCCGAAAAACGGCAGGCAGATGCCCGTGAATTGCTGGTGCTGGGTGAAAGTGCCGTGCGTGACCTGACCGGTCAGGTGACCGAGGCAACCACGATTCAGGCCCATATCGCGGCAAGCCTTCCTGATCTTCGCAAGAAGGAAAGCGATGCGGCGGCGGCCTTGCAGCGTATGCTGATCGAGCGTGAGGGACTGGACAAGGACAAGGCGCAGATCGAAACCCAGATGTCGCAGCTTCGTGCACGCATCCAGCAGATTGACGCCGACCTTACGCGTGAAGCCGAATTGGAAAGCGACGCCGAAGGGGCATTGAACAAGCTTAAGGCCGAACGCGAAGAATTGGGTGAAGCCCGGGACGGCGAGGATGACGAGCTTGACGAGGCAAAGGAACGCGCCGTCGAGCAGGCTGCACGGGTCGAAACGCTGGAAGGGCAGGTCGACGAACTGACCAACCGGGCGGCCGCCGAGGAAGCCCGGCTTAAAAGCGTTCAGCAGCGGCTAAGCGAACTTTCCGCCCGTCGCTCGCGCCTAACCGAACGCTATGACGAGGCGGTTGCCCGCCTTGATGATATCCGGGTTGAAGCCGACTTTACCGACGCCCTTGAAGAAGCCGGTCTGGCGCTTGAGGAATGTGAAGAACTTTGCGAGCAGCGCAAGCTTGCCATCGAAGATGCCGAGATGCGTCTTACCGAATTGCGTGACCGTGAAGACAGCCTGAAAACAGCCGAAATCGCATCGCGTGATGCCTTGCGTGATGTTGAAAGCCGCAAGGCACGGCTTGTGGCGGAGATCGAGGCGCTTGAAAGTCTGGTCAGGGGGAATGCCGATCAGCAATTCCCGGCGGTGATCGAAAAGCTTTCAGTGACCAGTGGTCTTGAAATCGCGATGGCCGCGGCACTTGGCGAAGACCTAGATGCGCCGGACGCCGAAGACGCCCCGATGCACTGGTCGGTAGTTGATCCCGGCGCGGATGACCCGGCCCTGCCCGAAGGGGTTCAGGCGTTGGCGAAATTTGTTGATGGCCCGGCATTGCTGAACCGCCGCCTTTGGCAGATCGGGGTTGTGGATGACGAGGCAACCGGTAACTGGCTGGCCAAGACACTGAAAACCGGGCAGCGGCTGGTATCGCGCGAAGGTGCGCTTTGGCGGTGGGACGGTTATCGCATCAAGGTCGGTGCGGAACTTCCGGCAGCCGCACGTTTGCGGCAGCGTAACAGGCTTGAAGAATTGCGCCTTGAGATTGAAGAAGTCGACGAAGAGGTCGAACTTGCGGCGGAAAAAGCCGATACGGCGCGTGAAAATGTCGAACGTCTTGAAGGAGATATTGAAGCCGCGCGCAATGGCGAACAGGAAGCACACCGTGCCCTTCGCGAGGCAGAGGGATCATTGTCCCGCGCGCGTGAGGAAATTGCTGATATCAAGCGTGACGCCAGTGCGATTGAAGGCCGCCTGCAACATGCCGAAGAAGCCGAAAAGCGCGCCAAGCAGGACCTTGATGAACTGATCGCCGAGCAGGAAGAACTGGCGGCAACGCCCGAAGAATCGAGCGAAGGCCTGATGGAAATCAAGGCCGAACTGATTGAAAAACGCGCAGAGCTTTCGGATGCGCGTGCCGATCAGATGGAAGCGCGCAGCCAGCTTGAACGGATGCAGCGTGATGCATCGGGCCGTCGCAAGCGGCTTGAATTTGTCGAAAGCGAAATCGCATCATGGAACGACCGCGCATCGGGGGCGGGCGAACGTGTGGCACAGCTTCGCGAGCGTCAGGAAGAAGCGCGCATGGAGATCGAGGAGCTTGAGCTTAAACCCGACGAGATCGAAGAACGCCGCGCGATCCTTTCTGATCGGATCGAAATTGCCGATCAGGCACGCAAGGATGCGGCAGACGAATTGGTGCGTGCCGAAAACGCCCAGCGCGAAGCGGATCAGAACCTTAAGGAAGCGGAACAGAAACTGGCCGAGGCCCGCGAAGGCCGGGTTCGGTGTGAAGCCCTCCTGGAGCAGGCAGAGCAGCATCGCCGCGATTTGATCGAACGCATTCGCGAACGGGTGAATGCCACCCCCGATCAGCTTGTTGAACTGGCCGAAATTGACCAGACCAAGGAATTGTCATCCGAAGACGATATCGAAGCCCGTTTGCAGCGCCAGTCGCGCGAACGCGAAAATCTTGGCGCGGTTAACCTGCGGGCCGAGGTCGAACTGGCCGAGATGGAAGAACAGAAAGACACGCTAGTTTCCGAACGCGATGACCTGGTCGCGGCCATCGAAAAATTGCGCAATGGTATCAACCAGCTGAACCGCGAAGCACGCAACCGCCTGAAAGCAGCATTTGACGAAGTCGACAAGCATTTCCAGCAGTTGTTTGTGCGTCTGTTTGGTGGCGGTGGCGCGCATCTGATGCTGACCGATGCGGATGATCCGCTGGAAGCCGGGCTTGAGATCATGGCGTCCCCACCGGGCAAGAAATTGCAGCACCTTTCGTTGCTTTCCGGTGGCGAGCAGGCATTGACCGCGGTTGCGCTTCTGTTTGCGGTGTTCCTGACCAACCCGGCACCGATTTGCGTGCTTGATGAAGTTGACGCGCCACTTGATGACGCCAACGTCGACCGGTTCTGTAAATTGCTTGAAGCCATTGGCCGTCACGCCAATACTCGCTTCCTTGTGATTACCCACCATCGCATGACCATGGCCCGCATGAACCGCCTGTTTGGGGTGACCATGGCCGAACGTGGCGTTTCGTCGCTGGTGTCGGTCGATTTGCGCCAGGCTGAGGTCTATTCCCAGAAAGAGCAAAAAGAGCTCGATTTCACCAACTGATCATTTTTCCTGTATTGGGGTTTCGTTAGGTTCTGTCTTTGGGTTAAGAGGGAGGCTTGGCGAGACACTCCAACCGGGAAAAGTGTGCAGAATGTCCAAAGAAGTCAGTGCGTTATACGAACAGTTTCCTTATCCCATGCGCGATCCGCAGGAGGAAAAGGACCGGTTGCTGATGCCGCCGATGGATACCCTTTCCCGGGTCAATCATTACGGATTTGGTGGTCGCAAAAAGATTGATGCCGGTTTTCGCGCGCTTGTTGCCGGCGGGGGAACCGGTGACAGTCTTGTCTGGCTGGCGGAACAGCTGCGCGATTGCGGTGGGCAGGTCACCTATCTTGAACCATCAAGTGCCAGCACTAAGGTGGCGCGTGCGCGCTCCGAGGTACGCGGCTTAACCAACGTCACCTATGTGAATGCAACGATTGGCGAGTTTGCCGCGACCGCACCGGAGAAGTTCGACTACATCAATTGCGCCGGTGTGTTGCATCACCTTGAGGTCCCCGAAGAAGGACTTCGTGATCTGGTGTCGGTTCTGACCGATGATGGGTGCATTGGCGCGATGCTGTATGGGGAACATGGCCGCCTTGCCGTGACCGAGTGGCGCAAGATGGTTGCACCGCTTCTGCCGGGCAAGACACTTGACGAACAACTTGCCATGACCCGAAGCCTTCTTTCGGCCCTGCCCGAAGGCAACATGCTGCTTAAAATGGGCGGCGGTCCGGGCTTTATCAAAGGATTGCTTGAAAACGATCCCGAGATTGTCGATCTGCTGCTGCATCCGGTTGAATGTGCCTATGACGTCAACGGGGTTTATGATTTTGCAGCCTCGGCCGGGCTTGAGGTTGTGGCCTTTACCGGGTTTTTCGGTTTTGGTGGCACCGGCAAGGCTCATTACAGCATTGATAATCACGTTACCGATCCGAAAATCCTGCACAATCTGATGGCGTTGTCTCTTCGTGACCAGCAGGCATTTTGTGAACGCTATAGCGGGGCGATGCCGCTGCATGCCTTTTATCTTACGCGTCCCGATGCCAAACGTGCGGCGCCAACAACGGCAATACCGGATCGTGCTTTGTGCCCGTGGTTCTTTGTCGCCCCTTCTGACAGTTTCTTTGACGATCTCGTGGGCAATGCGGGCAGGCCGATTGTGCTTGCGGATGGAACCGGCAATGCGGTCGATCTGACAGGCGGGCCGGATCTGGCGCGGCTTTTGGCGCTGTTTGATGGCAAGACATCGTTTGGGGATATATCGGTGCGATTGCGGGACGAGATCCTGCATAAACAGCCGATCGACATGAACCAGATTGCAGATAATACATTGGCGGCTGTCTGGACGCTGTTTCACAAGTTTGACTGGATGCTGGCATCGTCTGCGGAAAGCGGCTGGCAGCAGCAGGATGGACAACGCCGTTTGTCGGTTACTTTGCCGAAGTGATCCCTGATCGGCGCTTTTGCGATGAATCGGCATGGCTGACGGCTGCGTGTTCCAACCCGTATCGGACCTTGGGCGGGATACTGGTGCCAAAACACGCGGCAAAAGGCGGAAATCAATAAAAAGCGATTGAATTCACACTGGTTACACAGAAGGCCAATTCAGCGGTTCAACGGGGCAGGAACCAAGGGAAACCGCCGGTTGCAAGCGGGTGTTTATAGAAATCTCTGATAAATGCGGGTGCGACTATCGCCTAACGTCAAATGTGAATGATCACACATTTCGATGGTAAAGTTATTATAAAACAAATGCTTAATGGCAATTTCGAGCCCCCGGCAAGGTGGGGTTTTACGGCTTGACAGCCTATGGGGCGCTAAGTATGTTGCCCGCGCATTTCCTTGCGACGTTTGCAAGGCTGCCACAGCGGGGTTCACGACAATGAGCGATGATAAAGATCGCGCTTCATTAGCAGAGCTTGAAAGCAAGTTGGCGGCTGTAACAAACAAGCGTGAGGAAACGCACAGCCCGAACCGGGCGACTGGCAAACCATCCCAAGGGATGGCATTAGGAATGAGAATTTCGGCGGAAATGATCGCTGCTGTTCTTGGTGGACTATTGATTGGCTGGGCGCTGGATCGGGTGCTTGGTACGCCGCCCTGCCTGCTTGTTCTGTTTGTATTTCTCGGTGCAGGTGCCGGGGGTATTAACGCTTATCGGGTGGCCAAAGGATTCGACAGTGCAGTCGGACTTGGACGCGCGATAGGGGAGCGCAAGCAGGGGGACAAGGATTAGCCTTGGCCCTCAAAAGATTGAGCGAGGATTACGGTGGCTGGACCGCTAGAGCAGTTTGAAATCAAGCCCTTGGCCGAGCTTTCGGTTGCTGGCGTTGATGTTTCCTTCACCAACTCCGCACTTTGGATGGTGATCGCAGCCGTTCTCGTAACGGGCTTCATGACGCTCAGCATGCGTCGCGGGGCATTGGTACCTGGCCGTTGGCAGGGTGCCGCCGAGGTGATGTATGAATTCGTCGCCAATATGTTGAAAGATAACGTGGGAACTGCGGGTCGCAAGTACTTCCCGTTCGTTTTCACCCTGTTTATGTTTGTTCTGTTCGGGAATCTGCTTGGCATGATCCCGCACAGCTTTACGTTTACGAGCCATATCGCTGTTACCTTTGCGATGGCTCTGGTGATCTTTATCGGTGTGACCATTATCGGCTTCGTTCGCCACGGTACGCATTATTTCCGGATGTTCTTCCCGGAAGGTGCGCCGATTGCAACGGCCTTCATTCTGATCCCGATTGAAATCATCTCCTATTTCTCTCGTCCGTTCAGCCTGGCGATCCGACTGTTTGCGAATATGACCGTCGGACACATCATGCTGAAAGTGATTGGCGGGTTCGTCGGCCTGATCGGCATCTTCGGCGTCCTTCCGTTTGCTCTTCTGACGGGGATTACGGTTCTGGAGTTCGGTATTGCTGCGCTTCAGGCTTATGTCTACACCATTCTCACCTGCATCTATCTCCATGATGCAATCCACATGCACTAATGCTAGTGGACCGGTGTGATCTCTTCTGATTGCCTTTAAGAAATTCGAAAGGGTGAAGTTATGGAACTCGATGCTGCTAAGATGATCGGTGCTGGCCTGGCTGCTATTGGCATGATTGGTGCCGGTATCGGGGTTGGTAACATCTGGTCGAGCCTGATTGCGACTGTTGGCCGTAACCCGGCTGCAAAAGGTGACGTTGAACTGTATGGCTGGATCGGCTTTGCCGTTACCGAAGCTATTGCACTGTTCGCACTCGTCGTTGCGCTGATCGTTCTGTTCGGCTAATCGGCGCCTTTTGCGCGAATACTCGGCCCGGCGAGGATACCCCTCGCCGGTGTCGTTGAATTCGGGAGTAGGCTATGCCGCAGTTTGATATTGCGACGTTCTCGGAACAGATTTTCTGGCTGTTCGTTATTTTTGGCATCCTGTATTTCCTGATGTCGAAAGTAGCACTGCCGAAAGTCGGTGAAGTTCTGGAACGCCGTCACAAGACCATTGAAGACAACCTTGGCAAGGCACGGGCGTTGAAAGACGAAACCGATGCCGCCATCGCGAAGTACGAGGCTGCCTTGGCAGAAGCTCGTGATGCCGCACAGGCTGACATTCGCGAAGCAACGGAAAAATCAGCTGCAGAGCATGCTGCGAAAACCGAAGCGCTGGTCAAGAAGCTGTCGAAAAAGACCGCTGATGCCGAAAAGGCAATTGCCGGTGCGAAAGACGACGCAATGAAAGGTGTGGCAGAAGCCGCATCCGAAATCGCCCGTGACGCAACCGACAAGCTTATCGGTGTCAAGGTTCAGGCCAAAACTGCCGATAAGGCCGTTTCGGCGATCGTAGGAGAGTAAGAAGATGGCAACCCCGCATGAGGTTACGTTCCTTACCGATCCCTACACCTGGACCACGCTTTCCTTCTTGCTGGTTGCCGGTTTCGGCGGCTTCAAGGCTGTTAAGGGTATTTCCGGCGCACTCGACAAGCGTGCGCAGAAAATCTCGGAAGAGCTTGATGAAGCACAGCGCCTGCGTGAAGAAGCTCAGGAGCTTCTGGCCAAATATCAGGCCAAACAGCGCGAAGCATTGAAGGAAGCGGATGAAATCCGCGCCCATGCCAAGGCGGAAGCCGACCGCATGCTGGAGAACGCCCAGGCTGAACTGAAAGCGTCGCTCAAGCGTCGTGAACAGCAGGCCATGGACCGTATTGCCAATCTCGAAACCCAGGCCATTGCCGAAGTTCGTGCCCGTGTGGCCGAAATCGCGGCACAGGCAACGCTTGCACTGGTTTCCGAAAAGGTTACCGCCGCAAAGGCAGACGAGCTTGTCGATAATGCGATCGCGGAAATCAAAGGTCGCCTGAACTAAGAATTTCCGGTTTCCGGAACGCAAAAACCCCGCAAAACTTCTGCGGGGTTTTTGTTTGGGCGGGTTTTTGTCAGTCGGCAAGTCGGGCAGGGCGTACTACCTATCCGGCAAACTGTCTATCCCGGCCATGGGGCAGTTCAAGACTAAGGACTGGTCCCTTGGGCACGATACCCGTCGGGTTGATCATCAGGTGGCTTTCGTAATAGTGACCCTTGATATGGTCAAAGAATACGGTCTGTTTGATGCCGGGGACCTGATAAAGTTCGCGTGTATAGGCCCAAAGATTTGGGTAGTCCTTCAGCATTTTCAGGTTGCATTTGAAATGCCCGTGATAGACCGGATCAAAACGGATCAGGGTGGTGAATAGCCGCCAGTCGGCCTCGGTCAATCGATCACCGGTCAGGTAGCGATTGGTCGATAGATGATCTTCAAGCCAGTCGAGCGTACCAAAAAGCGTTGTGACGGCATCTTCATAGGCACCTTGTGCGGTGGCGAAGCCGGATTTGTAGACACCGTTATTCACATCGTTATAGACGCGGTCATTGATCGCATCGATTTCGGTGTGCAGATCTTCGGGATAATAGTCACCGGGTTTGGCACCAAGATCATCAAAAGCGGTGTTCAGCATCCGGATGATGTCGGCAGATTCGTTGCTGACAATCCGATCGGTTTTCTTGTCCCACAGGACGGGAACGGTCACGCGCCCGGTATAATCGGGTTTTGCTGCAGAATAGATCTGATGCATGAAACGGTGATTGCCAAGATGGTCGGGCAATCCGTCATCGGGGGAAAATTCCCAACCGTTTTCAAGCATGCGCCAATGCACAACCGAGACCGAAATCATGTCTTCCAGTCCCTTGAGGGCACGAAAGATCAGTGTGCGATGCGCCCATGGGCAGGCATAGGAAACATACAGATGATAACGACAGGCCTCGGCAGGGAATTCGGCATCGTGATCATGCGACAGCCAGTTTCTGAAAGCGGAATCCTGACGTTTGAACTTTCCGCCGGTTGACTTGGTGTCATACCATTGGTCTTTCCATTTACCGTCGACCAAAAGGCCCATTGTCGTATCCTCCGGTTTGCAATCAATCCCATTATATGCCGGTTACGTGCGGCCTGACCTGATGTTCCCATCATCGCCATTTCCCCGTTGAACGCAATTGGGGGATATGACATTAATTTGTTTCCAAATAGGCAACAATTATTCGGTACTCGCACAGGGGCAAAGCAATGCTGATTGGCAATCTGGATGGAATGACGGTTTTTGCCCGTGTCGTCGAAGAACAAAGCTTTTCCGGTGCTGCGCGCAAGCTTGCCATGTCGAAATCCGCCGTCAGCAAGCATGTCACCAAGCTTGAAGACAGTCTTGGCATTCGGCTGCTTAATCGCACGACACGTCGGTTGAGCCTGACTGATGCGGGGGCAACTTTTTATCAGCATTGCGCGCGCGTGGTTGAGGAAATCGAAACAGCCGAACATGCCCTGACCGATTTGCGCGGCACACCACGTGGCACACTTCGGATTTCGGCCCCCCTGACATTCGGGCAGCGTTACATGCCCGATCTGGTATCCGAATTCATGCGCCTGCATCCCGGATTACATGTCGACATTCATCTGGCCGACCATATGGTTGACTTGGTTGCCGAGGGGTTCGACATGGCGATCCGCATCACGCGGTTAAAGGATTCCAGTCTGATCGCCCGCAAACTTGCCGATTTTAACGGCTATGTCGTGGCATCGCCGGGGTATATCGCCGAATATGGCGAACCCAAACACCCGACAGAGCTGGCGAGCCACAGGACGCTGGCCTATACCAACATTGCCAGCCCGAATGTGTGGGAATTCGAAGGGCCCGAAGGCCAGATCAATGTCCGGGTCAATCCGGTCATGTCGTGCAATAATGGTGATTTTACCTCGTTCGCGGCCATCCGGGGGCTTGGCATCGCGCGCGAACCGGAATTCATCGTTGCCGAAGCGCTTCAAAAAGGATCGCTGGTCGAAATCCTGAGGGAATATAATTCGCTGGCCAGCGGTGGGATTTATGCGGTGTATCCGGAACGGCGTCATCTGCCGACCAAGGTGCGTATTTTCATCGATTTTCTGGTGGAAAAATTCCGTGGTGGATTGTGCAATTTCCACAAAACCATGTTTCCGTCCGGTTAGGACTATTTGCTTTCGACCCGCCAGCCGATCAGGCATATAAGCCCCAGCAGAACAGCAACGACCGGCAGGGGCAAAAGATTTGTAATACCGCCGATGACGGTGCGATAGCTTTCCGTTTCCATCAGGCCTGCCCAGTTTGTGCCGTTCCAGACACGTTCATCCTGTACCCGGCGGAAATCCGGTAATCCCTTTTCGATGCGGCCGATATATCCGCCATTGGCAGCCACCAGATCGTTTAAAAGGTCGGGTGTCGAATTGGTATTGCGCCGTTCGCTGGTCAGGACATCTCTGTCAACATGCAGGGCCGATTGGGTGCTGCCATCCTGATCATGTGCCTGAACACGGATCAATCCCCGTTCGGCAATCGGCAATGTCGCCTGCCATGTCTGGTCGGACTGGCGTTCGAATGTGGTTCGGGCAAACTCGCCGGTTTCCGGATTGGCCCCGGTGGCGGTTGTCGGGGCAGCCCCGATCTTGCGCCACGTCAGGGTCAGGCTTTCGCCATCGGCACTGCGTTCGGTGGTGATGGTGTTTTCATCAAGTGCCGGTTCCTTCATCAGCCAGTGCGACAGGCGGCGCAGCAATTCGGCAATCGGCCCGCCGCCATCATGCCCGCGTTGCCACAGCCACATCTGATCCGAACTCAACATGGCGGCCCGGCCTTCCTCGACACGGCGTAATGACAACAAAGGCAATTGATCCGCACCGGTCAGAAGGGTCATGACATCGTTGCCGGCTTCGCGGGTTTCGATCTGGCGATACCAGCGCCCCCATTTGGGCGGGGTATTGATTGATCCTGCAATCGGGGCGGTAACCGGATGAATGCGCCCGGCGGTGTTTACCTGCGGGACAAAAGGTTGTTCAATTAGGCGACCGGTAGCCCGAACCGGCATCAGATCACCCAGAACCGTGTTTGAGAGCCCGTCAGGACCCAGATATTCCGGCCCGGCGACAACAAGTGCGGCACCGCCCCATTTCACATAATCCACGACCTTTTCCAGATAATGGGGCGGCAGGACCCCCCGCATCTGATAGCGATCAAAAATGATCAGATCAAACTGACGCAGGCGAACTTCAAACAGATCCCGGATCGGAAACGGGATCAGGGCCAATTCATTGATCGGGGTATCGTCGCCTTTTTCCGGTGGCCGCAGGATGGTGAAATGCACAAGATCAACGCCCGGGTCAGCACGCAACAGGTTGCGCCAGGCCCGTTCGCCGGGATGCGGTTCCCCTGAAAGCAACAGAACGCGAAGCCGGTCGCGCACACCGGTTGTTTCAAGGATCAGCCGGTTGTTTGTCTGGTCTGTTTCATCCGGGCTTTCTTCCATTCGCAATTCGGCAATAACCGGGCCTGCATGCGGGACGGGAATGGTTACACGATGCGGTTCATTCGCGGGCAGCGTCAGGTTACGTTCGCTACCGTCTTCGTGCAGCATGCGAACCGATACGGGGCTTCCGGCGGTAAGGCTGCGGTCAATGGCTTCGACCATGAAATCCGCGTTCTTGCCAACAATGCCATAATCGGCAGTCTGGCGGATTTGCAAACGCCGGTCACGTTCGTCTTCGCGCCCGGTGATCAGGACATGCAGCGGTGCGCCCAAATCCAGACTTGCCGGAATATCATGAACCTGACCGTCGGTAATCATAACGACACCGCCCAGTCTTTCACGCGGGATGCTGCCAAGAAGCCGGTCCAGAGTGGTAAACATACGAGTATCCGTTTCACCCGGAACGTCTTCAATGCGCAGCTCGATATCTGTATCGTCGGCGAAACGGTTGCGTATCTGCGAGATTGCGGCATCGGTTTGGTCGGTGCGGCTGCCGATATTCTGGCTATTGGAACGGTCCACCAGCACAAGGATGATATCACTTAGCTTTTCGCGGTTCTGATCGGTAAATTGCGGGGCAATCAGTGCAAGCAACATGATCCCCATGGCGATTGCCCGCCAGATCGTGCCACGCAGGCGAAATACCGCAAAAAGCAGGATTGCCACGATACAGATTACCGCAAGTATCTGAAGCAGCCCGATATCGAGTAACGGTGCGATCTGAAAGTCCTGCCAGTTTCTGTTCATCGGCCAAGCCTTTCAAGGATGGCAGGCAAATGGACCTGATCCCCCTTGTAGCTACCGGTAAGCGCGTACATCACAAGGTTGACACCGAACCGCCATGCCATTTCGCGCTGTCGCGGGGAAATGTCATCCGTGCGATTTTCCAGCGTGAGGCCTTCTTCTAGCATCCAGGCCGATGCCCAGTCATTGCCGCCAAACAAGACAGATGCAACACCGTCCAACCGCTGATCCGGGCGGGCATCAAGCCAAAGCGGTGCGGCAAAACGCCCATAGGCATGATCCAGCAGATAGAAACTGCGAAAAAGGATGTGATCGCCGGGGGCCTTGTCCAGAACCGGGATTTGCAGACCGGCGAGCAGACGTCGCAGTCGGGCGGGTTCGACCTCCTGGTCGCGACTATCGATCAGTATCATTCCGCCACTATCAAGATATCGATTGATACGTGTCTGGGCAAATTCCGAAAACGGTTGTTGCCCGTCAACCAGTGGCCAGTAGATCAGCGGATAAAAACTGAGATCATCTGTTTCGGGATCAATTGCATCTGCCGGTGCAAGGTCGGCGGCACTTCGCCTGCGCAAGACTTCGGTCAAGCCGGCAAGTCCTGACTGGCTGAGCCTGTCGATCGGGGCAACATCGGTTTTAAGATAGGCAAGACGCGGCTGCAGGGCAGCAGCCTGCGTTTCGACGGCTTTGGCGGTGCTGCTGATCCCGAAGATCATTGCCGCCACCGCGCCCCCGATAAATGCAAGCATAAGGACAGAGGTCAGAGCATCACTGCGCCGGGTACGTCTTAGACTGACGTGATGTACGAGGATCAGGGCGACACCGTCGAGTATCAGAAGCAACATTGCGACCATCAGGCACATTGCCGCAAGATCGATTTGATCCTGATCGGTTATCTGGCGCGTCACCACGTCAGATGGCCAACGGATCTGCTGATCCAGATTTTCAAGGAACGACCCGAGGTTAAGGGCAACCGCCTGACCGTTTTCGCCATATATGCCGGGCGGCTGCCGCGGGCCGGGAACCGGCAGGGGTGTGCGTAATGGAAGGATCGTTGCATCGGGTTGATGGGCACGTCCAAATCCGTCGAGGATGGATTGCGGCGGCAGGCTGGTTTGCAGTTCCGCGTCCGAACGATCGCTTGGGCTTGCGAGGGGCAAAAGACGTTGCCAGATTTCGACAAACAGGCCAGACATAGGAAGGTTCGACCAATCAGCCCAGGGCGTAACGTGGAACAGAACAATTCGACCGGCATTGCGCGGCGCGCTGGTGATCAGCGGGGTGCCGTCGGTCAGACGTGCCCAGGTTTTGGCAACAATATCCGGATCGGGTTCAGCAAGAAGTTGGCGGTTTACGGTTATTTCCTCGGGGATCGTGATGCCGGAAAATGGGCTGGTTTCCGGAAATTCCGGAAGATGTTTGGGTTTTTCCCATGACATCGAGCCGCCGAAATCACGGTTGCCCAGACGAAGCGTTACGGGCAGGAATTCCGGTTCGACTTCGGTTGTGCTGTCCCCCGCAAACCGCACCAGCATGCCGCCATCCCTGATCCAGCGTTCAAGCGCATTATACTGGCTGCCTAAACCGGAAATCGGACCGGCAGCAACCAGAATATCCATCCCGCTTTCAAGCAGTTTTCCAAGTGGCGCATAGGTCACATCCGCATAAGGCGAAATTGCCCGATCAAGGAAGAAATAACGATCTGACAGCAGGACCGGGCTATCGCCGGAACTTACAATCACACCAACCTTGCGCTGTTGCCAGCGGGCACCGGTCTGAAAAACGGTGGCGGCGGAGTCAATGCCTTCAATCCCGACGGACTGGATCGAATTGGTGATGTCACTGGGTAGGGGGATTTCGGTTTTGGTCCTGTTTGTTGCCGGTTCAACTTTAACCGTGTGACGCAACAGAACCCGGCCACGTTCATTGCGGGTCAGAAGAACAATGTCGCGCGGGGCCGCGATGGTCTGATGGGACAGGGTGATGCCAAGCCCTGTCCGGTTGCGCATCAGCGATTGTACGGCAATCCGGGTGCCCCGATCCGGCCCAAGTACTGTAATTGGGGCGATTGTTGCCAGATCATTGGCAAGTTCGGCCTTGCCGGATTGTTCCATATTATCGGTCAGCCACAGAATGCTGCCGATGGAATTGGCCATATATTGATGATCGGCAATCTGATTGGACAAAGCCGCATAATCGGGTGCCCAGGGCCGTGGATGCAGGCGATCAATGAAGCCATCGGCCTCATGCGGGGATACCGGACCGATGATATCGGGAATCCGGGTTGTGGTTGCGCCTGACGCCTCGGGGGCGGTTTGCGCGATATAGATGCTGCGCAGGTCAAGTCGTGCCTGATTTATGATCTGACGTAGACCTGTCCGATATTCCGTCCAGTTTGCGGCTGATGACCAGCTATTATCGGCGATGACAAGAACGGCACCTTCGTTCTGCGAAAATTCGGCCCGGTTCAGAACTGGCCGGGATGCAGCGAGAATCAGCATGGTCAGGATCAGGCAGCGCAATATGGTCTGCCAGATCGGTGCGCGTTGCATGTCGCGCCGGTTGGCACGCAATCCGCGCAGCAGGCGTGCAGCCGGAAACACGATTTGTTTTGGGGCACGCGGGGCGGACCGGATGATCAGCCAGACAATCGGCAGAACCAGCAAACCGGCAAGCATCGCAGGATACAGAAATGTGATTGCCGCAAGGTTCATCGCGGCCTCGTTATGCTGTTGCGGTTCATTGCCGGACGACCGCGCCCGTTCGAACCGCTTTGGCTTTGGCGTTCGCTTAGATGTTGATAAAGCGCAAGCAGGGTCGGGCTGGCACTTTCCGATGTCTCATGCTGATCATACAGCCAGTCATTTTCACGTGCCGCATCGTGGATGTCGGCACGCCATGTTTTGGCACGTTGCCGGAAACCTTCCCGAAGGTCTTCAAACCGTTCGCTGCGGTAAATCATCTGATCGTCGGTATCCATGAAATTGACCCGACCGGTAAAGGGGGGCTCGATTTCAGCGGGATCAAGGACATGCACCAGCGCACCGTCATTCTGATACTGACCAAGGGTTTTTATCGCGCGGACCGGCGATTGATTGCTATCGACGAATTCCAGAAAATCGCCCAGCACCAGAACCGAATGTTTGCGACCGGCATGCATGGCACCGGCATGGTCGGTGATGTTCCCCGGGCTTGCCAGCATGGCATGGGCAAGTTTTTCAAGATGTTCGGCGGATGTGATACGGGTGCGTTCGGTATCGAATGTTCCGACCGTTTCCCCGTTGCGTAGCAACAGATCGGCAAGGGCGATGGAAATGATCAGGGTGCGTTCGGCCTTGAACGGGATATCACGTGCCGATGACCAATACATGGATGGGGATAGAACCGGCCAGATCCAATAATTGTGGCTTGCCTGCCATTCGGTCTGGCGGATGAATGTATGATCGCTGCGCGCGGAACGGCGCCAGTCGATCTGGTTGGTCGGATCACCGGTGATATAGGGACGGAATTGCCAGAAATCACTGCCGGGGCCGACTTTGCGGTTGCCGTGCAAGCCACTTCGCAGGCTAATCGCCATGCGACGGCTTTCATCGATCAGCTGCGGCAATCGGGCCGCCAGTGCCCGCGCGGCTGCAACATGATCGTGAACCGCAGCCAATGCCAATTCCTATTTCTCCTGCAGGTGATCCAGCGCGTTGGTAATCAGGCCTTTGGCGGTAAATCCTTCGGCCCGGGCACCGTAAGTCAAACCGAAACGATGGCGAAGCACCGGAACGGCAAGGGCTTCGATATCTTCGATAGAGGGTGCGAAACGGCCAAACAGCATGGCACGCGCGCGACACGCAAGGGACAGCGCCTGTGCCGCACGTGTCCCCGGACCCCAGGCAACATTATCGCGGATATCGGCCATATGCGTGCTTTCGGGGCGACATTCACGACACAGGGCGATGATGGTATCAAGCACCCGGTCGGGCATTGGCAAGCGACGGACAAAATCCTGTGCTTCGACCAGATCGTCCGCCTGCAGAACCTGCCTTGGGCGCACCGGATACCGACCGGTGGTTTCGGTTACGATGCGGCGCTCCTCGTCCTGATCGGGATAGCCCAGCCGGACTTCCAGAAGGAAACGGTCAAGCTGTGCTTCGGGCAGGGGATAGGTGCCTTCCTGTTCCAGTGGGTTCTGGGTGGCCAGGACGTGGAACGGTTCGGGAAGCTTGTGGCTGTAACCGGCGACGGATACTTCGCGTTCCTGCATGGCCTGCAAAAGGGCGGACTGGGTACGCGGGCTGGCGCGGTTGATCTCGTCGGCCAGCAGCAACTGGCAAAATACCGGTCCCT
>CAMPHD010000010.1 GCA_946885765.1 uncultured Thalassospira sp. | reverse complement strand
GCTTCGTTCGCATGCGCGACAAAGAAAAGACGGCATCCCTGATTTTTCAGAACCGGCACAATGGTTTGCGCTCCAAGGCCATAAGCATCTGCTTTGACAACAGCCCCACAAGTCCGCCCTTTATAGCGTTTCTTGATGATCTGGTAATTGTCAGCAATCGCCTTCAGATTGATCTGAAGTTCGGCACACTCAGCAGCACGGCCGGCGGCGGGAAGAACGCTCATTCGCAATACCCCGTGGAGTCCGTTTCGGTTTCAGGCTCAAGGCCTATTCATATTCTTCTTCGATATGGTCAAGGTCGCCAAACTTGGTGTAGTTCCCATCAAAGAACAGGCGCACGTTGCCCACCGGGCCGTGACGCTGTTTGGCGATGATGACTTCTGCGGTGTTGTAGACGTGGTTCAGGCGATCCTGCCACTGGGAGTAGCGTTCGCCGAACTTGTCGGTGGCTTCTTCCGGACGTTGTGCCGGTTCTGCACGTTCGAGATAATATTGTTCACGGTAAATGAACATTACAACGTCGGCATCCTGCTCGATCGAGCCTGATTCACGCAAATCCGACAGCTGCGGACGTTTGTCTTCGCGCTGTTCGACGGCACGTGAAAGCTGCGACAGGGCAAGAACCGGAACTTCGAGCTCTTTGGCGATTGCCTTGAGCATACGGGTGATTTCGGAAACTTCCTGTACACGGCCATCGCCCCGGAAGTTGGTTGGCGGTGCCAGAAGCTGCAGGTAATCGACGACGATCATCGCAAGGCCGTGCTGACGTTTCAGGCGGCGGCAGCGTGTGCGCAGGGTCGAAACCGGAAGGGCCGGCGTATCATCAATATAAAGCGGAACGGTATTGAGTTCCTGCGTTGCCACCACAAGGCGCTGGAAATCGTCTTCGTTCAAATCACCACGGCGCATGTTATCGCCTGAAACCTCGGCCGCCTGGGATAGAAGTCGTCCGGCCAGCTGTTCTGCCGCCATTTCGAGCGAGAAAACCGCGACAGCACCTGTCTTGAGTTCGTCGCCTGCCTCGGCACCGGTATTTCGATTCTGATGCGATGCAATGGCGGCGTTAAATGCCACGTTCATCGCAAGGGCGGTTTTACCCATTGATGGACGTCCGGCAAGGATCAGCAAGTCAGAAGCATGCAGACCACCAAGTTTGCGATCAATATCGCGCAGACCCGTTGTCACGCCGACAACCTTGCCCGCGTTCTTATAGGCATGTTCAATATTTTCATATGCCTTGGTCAGGGCAGGGCCGAATGCAACGAAACCGGATTCAGCAGCACCCGCAGTCGCCAGCGAGAAAAGTTTCTGTTCGGCTTTCTCGATCTGGTTGGCGGCGTCGGTTTCAATTTCGTAGCGATAGGCCTCGTTGACGGTGTCTTCGCCTATTTCAATCAGTTCACGGCGCAGATACAGGTCATAGACCAGTTTACCGTAATCACCGGCATTGATGACCGAGACAAGGTTGTTTGACAGTTCGGCCAGATATTGTGCGCCACCGATTTCGGCCAGATGTTCGTCCTGACGGAAGAATGCTGACAGGGTCACCGGGTTGGCAAGCTGACCGCGTTCGATCAATTTGCCGCAGGCTTCAAAGATACGTCCATGGCGGGCGTCGGCGAAATGTTCGGGGCGCAGGATATCTGAAACGCGCTCGTACGCGGCGTTATTGTTCAGGATGGCACCAAGCAGTGCCGCCTCTGCCTCGAAGTTATGAGGCGGAGTCCGTTCGAGCACCATTTCAGTGTTGCCACCGTGGTTTTCTTCGAGGGGTGCGAACAGGGCATCTAGCTGGGGATCAGTCATGGCGTGAAAAGGTATCAGTCATCTTGTTGGGCTGAAAGGGCTAATCGGTATAACTCATAGCCGGTATTCCGCAAGCGCAGAGGTCGCCTTCGGGGTAAAAAGCTGAAATATATTACAAAACCATAAGAAAACGGCGCATCCTTGCGGATACGCCGTTTCCAAATTGGCTTTGAATGGAAGACAACGATTAAACGTTGGTTTCTTCTTCGCCTTCAGCTTCTTCAGCAAAGTCTTCCGGAACGTCTTCTTCGAAGAGTTCTTCAGCAGCTTCCAGAGCTTCTTCGGCTTCCATTTCGTCGATGGTGCCAAGAACGGCGCCGCCCTTACGAAGCTGCTCGGCGGCATCTTCTTCGGAACGTGCGACGTTGGCGGTCACTTCAACGGAAACTTCCGGGTGCAGGTTGATTTTGACCTGGTGCAGACCAAGGGTCTTGATCGGCTGATCAAGAACGACCTGAGTACGTGCAACGGTAAAGCCTGCTTCGGTAACCGCGTTCGAAATATCACGTGCGGTAACCGAACCGTAAAGGTGACCGACATCGGATGCCTGACGAACGAGGGTGACAGCAACGTCGCCCATGCTCTCGGCAACCGCTTCGGCTTCTTTGCGGCGGTCAAGGTTGTCAGCTTCGAGCTGTGATTTTTTAGCTTCGAAAACTGCCAGGTTTGCTTTGTTTGCACGAAGAGCCATGCCCTTCGGAAGCAAACGGTTGCGGGCATGGCCCGGCTTGACGGTGACTACGTCACCCATCTGACCGAGTTTTTCTACCCGCTGGAGCAGAATAACTTCCATCACCGATCCTCCTCATTGCTACGGGTCATCGGTTGTTTCCCCCGCAGCCTGATTAAATGCTCAACGATTCCAAGTCCGGTGATCGCGATAAACGACCATGTGGACAGAACCGCGACGATATAGAATACCGTCAGTATCATACGTTTTTGCGGCCAACGGGCTGCCTGCCCATGCACCAGCGCCAATCCCTGTAAAAGGAATGGCACCGCCAGCACCACCGCGACGTTTCGCGCCACATAGGCCAAAGATCCATCGGCAAAGCCGACCAGAAATCCGGCCAGGGCGAACGCAAACAGTGACCATCCAGGCAAGGCCATCGAGGCCAGATCGGGCGACGGACGCAAATTGCGACCGGACCGCACCAGAATTGCCTGTGCGATCGCAGCATTGGCAAACAGCATAAGAAGCCAGCTTACCGCTACAATCGCCGGGAAATACGTTTGGATCATGCCGATGATATTCTGAAGTTCCGGCGTCATAGGGACGCCCATTTCCGAATACATCTGACCTAGGAATTGCGAAATGAATTCCTGAATGTCCAAACCTTCCGCCGTTACGCTGCCGGTGATGACTATCATCACCATTGCAATCATGACGGCCATGGCGCTTACCACTATTCCGGTCGGAACAAAGCCCGGTTTCCCGGTTTTGTCCTTGCGGATGACCAGCGCCATGCGGGTCAACAACATCGCCGGTCCGGCAAACACGACCATAAAGACCGTGAAAGGCAGCAGTCCCCCCAGTAGAACAAGGGCACTACATGCGGCAATTGCCGCAACCAGCAGGCGTTTTGGACCTTGCCACAATCCGATAAGGAAAAGCGGCAGGTGCCCGAAATATGAAAGTAACAGAGCCAGCGGATTACCAGACAATACAAGCAGGAACAGGACAGAACTGCCCAGACCTGCACCGACTGCCATTAAAGTGTTACGCGACATCAGTTACTCCCGGCCCGAGACCGCAAGAGGGTCTCTTGCCGACTGCCTCAGACCTGATCTGAATACGGCAGCAGCGCCAGGAAACGAGCACGTTTAATGGCTTTCGCCAGTTCGCGCTGTTTCTTGGCCGAAACCGCAGTGATACGGCTCGGAACGATTTTGCCGCGTTCGGAAACGAAACGCTGCAGCAGTTTGACATCTTTGTAGTCAATCTTCGGCGCATCCGCACCCGAGAACGGGCAGGTTTTGCGACGACGGAAAAACAGACGACGTCCAGCCATAATAAATTCTCCTCGCTATCTGTTAGCCGTGCTGACGGGGACCGCCACGGCGATTACCGCCACGGCCGCCGCGCTCGTCGCGGTTACGCAGAATGGCTGACTGTTCTTCTTCGAACTCTTCAACCTTGACAGTCATCTGACGCAGAACGTCTTCGTTCAGGCGCATCTGACGCTCGTATTCCGCGATCGTGGCGTTGTCGGCTTCGATCTGGAAGAGAGTATAGTGACCTTTGCGGTTCTTTTTGACACGGTATGTCAGGGAACGCAGGCCCCAATATTCGGTTTTGGCAATTTTGCCACCAAGACCTTCAACGGTCTGGGTCAGTTTTTCATTCAGGGCTTCGACCTGTGCGGTCGAGAAGTCCTGACGTGCGATAAACACGCTCTCGTACTTATTCATAATACTCCTATTACTCCTTTTGGCTTGTCTCTTCCTCGCATGACCTCGTGCCATGCAGGCATAGCCGGGCAACCCCGGCAAGGAGCCGTGAGACGGCGGAATATACACTTTTCCACAGGGCATGCAACCGTAAATCCCCCATGAAACTTCTGCGGAAAACCGCGCGAAACCTGCCTTGAACAACGCTATGGGGGTTGATATGGCTTTACTCGTGGCAAACCGCAGAAAACGGGCCTTTTGTTCTGTTCATTGCAGAACCGAATGGCCCCTATATATAAAGTGTTGGCAGTTGACTGCTTTGCGGATGACACGCGCCGGTATCAAACAGGCTACGTTGCACTGCGCAACAAGGTTTTGTTTTCGGCGTTGGGCAAGTCTGTTACCTTTCGGGCAACAAAGCGATGGAAAGTCGCATGACATTGTCGTCTGTTCTTGACACAGGGCTTGCGGGCAGTATCAAGGGTAGCTCGAAAAAAGGGATCTGATAGAACCGGATCCTTACGAAAGCAGACAAGGGTAAATTACACATAATGACACGCGCATTCGTTTTCCCCGGTCAGGGGTCGCAAGCGGTAGGTATGGGCAAGGAACTGGCAGATGCATTTCCGGTTGCCCGCGAAGTGTTCCAGGAAGTTGATGATGCGCTTTCGCAGAAGCTAAGCGTCCTGATGTTCGAAGGCCCTGAAAACGAATTGACGTTGACGGAAAATGCGCAGCCTGCACTGATGGCTGTCAGTCTTGCAGTTACCCGTGTTCTTGAAACCGAAGGTGGTTTCAAGTTGACGGACAAATGTGATCTGGTTGCGGGGCATTCGCTGGGTGAATATTCGGCTCTTGCGGCGGCGGGCAGTTTTGCCATTGCCGATACTGCGCGCCTTCTGAAAATTCGTGGGCAGGCGATGCAGGCCGCGGTTCCGGTCGGTGTCGGCGCGATGGCAGCGCTTCTGGGCCTTAATTATGTCGATGCGGTTGCTGTTGCCGAAGAAGCAGCACAGGGAGATGTCTGCACTGCTGCAAATGACAATGCCGACGGACAGGTCGTTGTTTCGGGCCATAAGGCGGCTGTTGAACGCGCGATCGAAATTGCCAAGGAAAAGGGAGCAAAGCGCGCTGTTTTGCTGCCGGTGTCAGCACCATTCCATTGCCCATTGATGCAACCTGCGGCCGACCGCATGGCCAAAGCACTGGCAAGTGTTGCCTTGAACACTCCAGGTAAACCGGTTGTCGCAAACGTGATTGCCGAAAAAACTGATGATCCGGAAACCATTCGTAAACTCCTTGTGGAGCAGGTTTGCGGAACCGTGCGCTGGCGTGAGTCTGTTCTTTACATGAAAGAACAGGGTGTCACCGATCTGGTGGAGCTTGGCGCGGGTAAAGTTTTGAGTGGTATGGTTCGTCGTATCGACCGTGATCTTACCGGTTCGGCTGTGAACGGCCCTGCTGATATTGAAAGCTTCCTCGGCACGTTTTAAGTGTTGCTCGAAACAGACGAACCCAAAGGGATAGATTGATGTTTGATCTTGCAGGCAAGACCGCACTTGTAACCGGTGCGACCGGTGGTATCGGCGGTGAAATTGCCAAAATTCTGGCTGCGGCCGGTGCAAAGGTTGCTCTTTCGGGCACGCGCGTGGAACGCCTTCAGGCCGTTGCTGCGGAAATTGGTGAAAATGCTGTTGTCGTTCCGGGTAATCTTTCCGATCCGGAATCGGTTGCCGGTTTGATCAAGGATGCCGAAGAAGCCCTTGGTGGACAGCTTGATATTCTGGTCAATAATGCCGGTATTACCCGTGACCAGCTTGCGATGCGCTTGAAAGACGAAGACTGGCAGGCAGTTCTTGATGTGAACCTGACGGCTGCTTTCAAGCTTGCGCGCAACTCGTTGCGCGGGATGATGAAACGCCGTCATGGCCGTATCATCAACATTACCTCGATCGTTGGTGTGACAGGGAATCCGGGCCAGACCAACTATTCGGCCGCGAAGGCGGGGATGATCGGCTGGTCAAAATCTCTTGCACAAGAAGTTGCATCACGCGGAATTACTGTTAACTGTGTTGCACCGGGGTTCATTACCACGGCAATGACAGACGAGCTTGATGACGGGCAGAAAGAAAAGCTTCTGACCAATGTTCCTGCCGGGCGCATGGGGGATAGCAAAGAGATCGCAGCAGCGGTTCTGTATCTGGCAAGCGACGAAGCCGCTTATGTTACCGGGCAGACCTTGCATGTGAATGGCGGAATGGCGATGATTTAACCCGTTGCGGGTTGCTTGCTTTTCTGTTTAAAAGAGGCCGCTATACAAAATCACGAAACCGGCAATTGCGGTTGTCGGATTCCGGTCCTCGCAAATTCCTTCAATAGGGGGAAGGAGCGAAGAACCAACCAAAACCAACTGACAGAAAACCTATTGAAGGATTTGAGCTATGAGTGATGTCGCAGATCGCGTGAAGAAGATCGTTGTCGAGCACCTCGGTGTTGAGGAAGACAAGGTCACCGAAAACGCAAGCTTCATCGACGATCTGGGCGCCGACAGCCTGGACACTGTCGAGCTGGTCATGGCGTTTGAAGAAGAATTCGGTTGCGAAATTCCTGATGACGCAGCAGAAAAAATTCTGACCGTTAAAGACGCGATCGACTTCATCGAAAAGGCGAACGGCTAATCTTGCCGTGAGACATGGGCGCCAGAGGGCATCCTCAGGCGCCCTTTTCGTCTTTGCTGTATTCATAAAATAAAGGCGTAGTGCGGGATGAGACGCGTAGTTGTTACCGGTATTGGTGCTGTTACTCCGCTTGCCAGCGGCGCACAGAACACTTGGCAGAAATTGCTGGACAGCCAATCCGGAATCAAAAGCATCGATACTTTCGATGTGTCCGATATCCCGGCCAAGATTGCAGGCCTTGTGCCGCGCGGTGTGGGTGACGGACTTTTCAACGCGGAAGATCATGTCTCGATCAAAGACATGAAAAAAATGGACGATTTTATCGTCTATGGTGTTGCTGCTGCCGATCAGGCATTGGCCGATTCCGGATGGAAGCCCGAAACCGATGAAGACCAGGAAAATACCGGTGTTCTGATTGGTTCGGGTATTGGTGGTCTGCCGAAGATTTCCGAAGCCACTGATCTGGTGAATAACGGCAAGACCCGCCGTGTCAGCCCATTCTTCATTCCGTCCTGCCTGATTAATCTGGTGTCTGGCCAGGTTTCGATCAAACATGGTCTTAAAGGTCCGAACCATGCTGGTGTTACTGCATGTTCAACCGGTGCACACGCTATTGGCGACGCATCGCGCATGATCATGCTTGGTGATGCCGACGTCATGGTTGCCGGTGGTGCAGAGGCTGCCGTTTGCCGATTGGGTATGGCTGGCTTCGCCGCTGCACGGGCATTGTCGACCAGTTATAACGACACCCCGACCGAAGCATCGCGCCCCTGGGATCAGGGCCGTGACGGTTTCGTCATGGGCGAGGGTGCAGGCTGTGTTGTTCTTGAAGAATATGAGCATGCCAAGGCGCGCGGTGCGAGAATTTATGCCGAAGTCGCCGGTTATGGCATGTCGGGCGACGCTTACCACATCACGGCACCAGCCGAGGATGGCAATGGCGGTTTCCGTTCTATGCGCAATGCGCTTCGCAATGCGGGCATCAACCCGGAAGACGTGGATTATGTGAATGCTCATGGCACGTCGACTCCGTTGGGTGATGAAATCGAACTGGGTGCGGTAAAACGTCTATTTGGGGATTCGGTATCGAAACTTTCGATGTCCTCGACCAAATCGGCAACTGGCCATCTTCTTGGTGCCGCAGGTGCGATTGAGGCGGTGTTCTCGATCCTTGCAATCCATGAAGGTATTGTTCCGCCTACCCTTAACCTGCGGAATCCTTCCGAAGCCTGCCTTGGGATTGATCTGGTTCCGCTGGAAGCGAAGAAACGCAAGGTCAATGTTGCCCTGTCGAACTCGTTCGGCTTCGGCGGTACCAATGCTTCGCTGGTCTTCAAAGGCGTTTAAGACAGCAGATCCAACCTGACAGAGGGAAACCCCTTGAAGCGTTTTCTGCTTGTTCTTGGCTTTTTATGTATCACCGCCGCTCTCACCATTGGTGGGGCGGCGGTGTATGTTTATGTGCAGTATACATCGCCCAGCAAACTCGTGCAGGGCAGTGACATTGTCATCCCGCAGGGCACCGGTGTTCGCGGGATTGCAGACATATTCCGTCGTGAAAACATCATTCAGGAACCTCTTGTGTTTCTGCTTGGCGTGCGTATCGCCGGACTGGATCGTTCGTTGCGTGCTGGTGAATATCATTTCCCGGCACGGGTCAGCCCGAAGCAGGCGGCAGAAATTCTTGCTTCTGGTGAAACGGTAAGACGTTTTGTAACCATTCCCGAAGGCCTTCGGTCGAGCGAAATCGTCAATCGCATCAATCTTGTCGATGGTCTGACTGGTGAAATTTCCGACATCCCGCCCGACGGTATGCTGTTGCCCGAAACCTATCAATTCTCGTTTGGCGATACGAAACAAAGCATTATTGATCGCATGACTGCGGCGCACGATGCGCTGGTGGCGCAATTATGGCCAGGGCGAGAGGCTAATCTGCCGTTTGATACCATCGAAGAAGCCATTGTTCTGGCATCAATCGTCGAGCGGGAAACCGGTGTTGCTGCCGAACGCCCACGTGTTGCGGGTGTATTCGTCAACCGATTGCGGATGAATATGCGGTTGCAATCAGACCCGACAGTCGCCTATGCGGTCAGCCCGGAAGAACCACTTGATCGCGCATTGACTCGTGCCGATCTCAAATTTGATAGCCCCTATAACACCTATGTTTCATCGGGATTGCCACCTGGACCGATTACCAATCCCGGCCGGGACGCGATCTATGCCGTTTTGCATCCCGCCGAAACTGATGAAGTTTATTTCGTCGCGGACGGTACAGGCGGCCATGCCTTTGCCCGGACTTTGAATGAGCATAACCGTAACGTCGCGCGGTGGCGTCGTATCCGAGATAGCCAATAAGGTAACTTGGCTATAATCCCCTGTTACTGACGGGGATGCGCATGTTTGGACAGTGATGCAAGTCTTCGGCTGGTCTCATTTTTCGAAGCCTTGCGCGGAATGCGCGATGCCGCCATGTCCAGCAGTGATTGCGGCACCATCTTCAAAACGCCAATCAGAATATTCATTTGCCAGGGGAACGCGATCATTCCCTTGTTCTTCGACAGACCTTTATCGATCTTGGTGGCGGCTTTATCTGCCTGCATGAAGAAAGGCATCGGGAAGTCGTTGGCATCGGTGATGCGGCTTTTGACAAACCCCGGACAAATCACATTGACCTTGATCCCGAGCGGTGCGAGGGCACCGCGCAATCCTTCGCCATAGGTTCTTACAGCCGCTTTGCTGGCACAGTAGGCCGGTGCAGATGGCAGTCCACGCCATGATGCCTGCGACGAAACCAGTGCGATCTGACCGTGCCCGCGTGCGGACATGAAGGCGATGGCAGGATCGATTGTATTTAGAACACCTGCAACATTGGTTGCAAAAATATCACGTACCTGATCGGGGTCTTCACCCTCTCTGCCGGTTCCGGCCGAAATACCCGCATTGGCGACAATCAGGCTCAGCGGTGTGATCTGATCACATTTAGTAACATATTCCGCCATCGTTTCGCGCTCGGTTACATCAAGCACATCGGCAAATACGTTTGCCCCCGCTGCGCGGCATTCATTTTCGATCAGTTTCAAACGTGTCTGGTCGCGGCCGCTGATAAACAGGGTGACCCCGGTGCGGGCATAATGACAGGCAAGGGCTGCCCCGATGCCCGAGCTGGCACCGGTAATCAGGATGGCGTGGTATTGCAGTGACATGGTTGCTCGTGATCCTGTTGGATGTGTTCCGGATTGTTTGAGCGGAACATGAGACAGCATTAGGGCAGCATTATGAAATGCGGGCAATAACTGTCTGTCTTGATGATCTATCATCAGACGACAATCCCTTGGCGCGCCGGGGCACAACCGTTATAAACGGGCAACCGACAATTCAGACTGGATCAAGAATATGACCGTATCAAGCATGACCGGGTTCGCCCGCACCGACGGCGGTGCAGAAGGCTTTGGCTGGACCTGGGAGCTTCGCAGTGTCAATGGCAAGGGATTGGACGTTCGGACGCGCCTTAATGGCGGTTTTGAACGTCTGGAGTCTGCTGTAAGAGAAGCAGTCTCCAAACGGTTCAAACGGGGCAATATGGGGGTCACGTTAAATGTTGTCCGTCCCGGGGAAACCAGTGCCTATCGCATTAACCGCGATCTGCTTACCGAACTGGTTACACTGGCCGAGGAATTTGACCGCGCCAGCAGCCTTTCGGCTGGTACGATTGCCGATCTGATGAATGTGCGTGGCGTTCTTGAAGCGGTCGAACAGCAGGAAGACGACGACAGTCGCGAAAACCTGGATACAGCGATCCTTAAAAGCTTTGCCGAGGCGCTTGATCAGATGGCAGCACATCGTGCCGAAGAAGGCGCGAAGCTTGACGAAATGCTGCGTGGTCATATTGATCGTATCGAGGAAACTGTCCTGAGTGCTGAAAATTGTGCGTCCGTTCGAAGTGACGCGATCAAGGCCAAGCTCAAGCGTCAGATCGATGAACTGATGGAAACAGGCAAGTTCGATCCCGAACGGCTTCATCAGGAAGCGGCTTTACTTGCGACCAAGGCGGATGTCCGGGAGGAAATCGACCGGCTGAAGGCGCATATCGTTGCCGCCCGCGACATGATCCAAAAAGGCGGAGCAATTGGCCGCAAACTTGATTTCCAATGTCAGGAATTCAATCGTGAAGCCAATACGCTGTGTTCCAAGGCGAATGATATCGAACTGACCAATTGCGGTATGGAGCTTAAGGTCATTATCGATCAGCTGCGCGAGCAGGTTCAGAACGTTGAATAAGGATAAACCGATGACGGATCAGGCAAAACGTCGTGGTGTGATGCTGGTATTCTGTGCCCCTTCAGGAGCAGGGAAAACCACAATCACGCGTCAGCTTCTGGAAAAAGACAGCCAGATTTCGCTTTCGGTTTCTGCGACAACACGTGCAGCGCGTCCGGGCGAGGAAGAGGGTATTCACTACTTTTTCAAATCCGTCGACGCGTTCAAGCATATGATTGCCGATGACGAATTGCTGGAGTGGGCCGAAGTGTTTGGCAATTATTATGGTACGCCAAGTGCCCCGGTCGAAAAGGCGCTTTCCGAAGGCCACGACGTTCTGTTTGACATTGATTGGCAAGGTGCACGGCAAATACGCGAGAAGGGTGGAGATGATGTTGTTTCTGTCTTCATCCTGCCGCCCTCGTCCGCCGAGCTTGAACGTCGTCTTCGTGACCGCGGACAGGATGCCGATGACGTGATCATGAAGCGTATGGCAAAAGCCGGTGCCGAAATCAGCCATTGGGAAGAATTTGATTACGTGCTGATAAATGATGATCTTGAGCGGTGTCTTGCCGACGTTCAGCACATCATCGGGGCAGAACGGGTTAAACGCCAACGCCAGTCGCAATTGCCGGGGTTCGTTAAAAAGCTTCTGACAGATTGATCAATGAAATGGCCGTGTGTTCAGGTGGTCATTTCGTCGTGAACGAGTGTCAGCCGGACAAAATCGGTGACGCTTAGTTCCTCGGCGCGTACCGTTTCCGTGATTTGTGCACGTTCCAATAATATTCGGACATCAACATTCAGTGTTTTCAAGCTGGCGCGCAGCATTTTGCGTCTTTGACCGAAGGCTGCCTGCGTGATCTTGCCAAGACTGGTCAGATTAACAACTGTTCCACGGTCCGTTTTTGGGCGTAGCTGAACAACCGCCGATGTTACCTTTGGCGGTGGGGTAAACGCACTGCGATGTACGTCAAACAGAATCTGGCAGTCACATAAATACTGGCACAGGACCGAAAGGCGGCCATAGGCCTTGCTTTTTGGGGCGGCGACCACGCGCTCTGCGACTTCTTTCTGGAACATCAAAGTCAGACTGGCAAACTGATCAATCTGCATCAGCCAGCCCAGCAAGAGCTGTGTCCCTACGTTATAGGGAAGGTTGGCGACAATCTTTCGCGGGGCCGGGCCAAGTGACGTGACATCAACGTCAAGCGCATCGCCATCGATTACATGAAGCGCACCCGGATAATGATTGCTGATTTGTTCAAGGACGGGCAGGCATCGGGGATCACGTTCGATAATTGTCAGGTTCTTTGTGCCATGATAAAGCAAAGCCCGTGTCAGGCCGCCCGGACCGGGACCGATTTCAATTACGGTTGCGTCATCTAGTGGTGCAGCCGCGCGTGCGATCCGCCCGGTCAGGTTGAGATCAAAAAGAAAATTCTGGCCAAACTTCTTTTGTGCCGACAGACCATGCGTTGCAATGACGTCGCGCAAGGGCGGGAGCCCATCATTGGCAAGGCTGGCGGTTTCATTTTTCTGGTCTGACACGATGTCAGGCTCCTTGTGAGGCGGCGTTGCTGGCTTCTCGTTTACGTGCCATGTTAGCCGCCATTTTGATGGCTGCGATCAGGCTGTCCGGTCGTGCGATGCCTTTACCTGCAATATCAAGAGCCGTTCCATGATCCGGGGACGTTCTGATGAAGGGCAATCCAAGCGTGACGTTCACACCACCATGGAAATCAAGCGTTTTGACGGGGATCAGGGCCTGATCGTGATAGGGGCATAGGGCGACATCGTAGTTTGCACGTGCTTCGGCATGGAACATGGTGTCCGCAGGCAAAGGGCCGATGACATCAAAACCCTCATCCTGCAATGCCATTATGGCAGGGCGCATGATCCTGATTTCCTCGTTACCCATGGATCCGTCTTCACCGGCATGCGGATTTAATCCGGCAATAGCAAGTCGGGGTCTTTTCAGGCCAAAATCCTGTTGCAGTGCTTTGGCAGTGATACGCACCAATTGCTGGATCAATTCGCCTGTCAGTTGCTTTGGAACCTCGGCAAGGGCGATATGGATCGTCATCGGTACGACGCGCAATTGGCTGTTTGCCAGCATCATGACCGGGATCGTGTCTGGCCCGGAAAGTTCTGCCAGAAATTCGGTGTGACCGGGATGTTTAAAGCCGGCCTGATAAAGCGCACTTTTCTGGATCGGGTTTGTCACCACAGCAGCTGATTTTCCCGAACGGGTCAGATTAACGGCATGAGTAATGCTGTCTATGACAACAGACGCGGTTTTGCTGGATGTCGTTCCTGGTTTGATATCCTGAGCGCTACCGGGAATTTCAAAAACCGGAAGGACGTCCTCGAAGAACTTACTTGCTTGGCTGACTTCGCCTATCCCCTTGGTTCTTACCCGCAGTCCCAGACTTTCGATGGTTTGATCGATGATTGTCTTGGGACTTAGAATAAAAAACGGTGGCAGATTATGTTCTGCGCGCGCAAGCCACGCCTTGATGGCAAGCTCCGGGCCAATGCCGCCCGGTTCGCCCAGTGTCATTGCAATCGGCTTGATGTCGCTCATGGGCTTGCGTCCTTTCCGGGTCACATCCGGATATCGATAAACGCATTTCGGCGCAATTCACGCAACTTGCGGCGCGCGAGAATTTCAAGGCGTTCCATTTCAAGGCGTTGGCGTATGCTTTCGCGGTCCGGAAGCGTACTTTCTTCGGTCTTATCGCAGACCATGACAAGGAGCGCACCACCATCAACCTTGATCAGATCGGAAATGCCCCCCTTGTCGAGGTTTGCAACGGCATTTCTTACCGGACCTGCCAAGTCATTTGGGGAGATGCCTTCTGTCTTTCCGCTCATATCCGAGCCGAGGTCAACTGCAACATTGGCCAGAGACTGGCAACTGTCAGCGGTTTCTTTGGCGTTTTGCAGGATACCAAGTTTGGTATTTACCTCGTCCTGAGGGGTGTTCGCAGCAATCGGAACAAACAGCTGGTAAAGATCAAGCCGGACATCTGTCAGGGCGTTAGCATCCCCCCGGCGACGATCAACCAGTTTCAGGATGTAATACCCGCGTATGGTTCTGATCGGATCACTAACGTCACCCGGCTGCATCTGGTTAATGGCCTGTTGCAATTCTCCGGCCATTTCACCGGAGTAAAGCCAGCCAAGGTTGCCGCCGTTTGCGGCGCTGGAGCTTGCCGAGAATTGCCTTGCCAGACCACCAAAGTTGGCACCTTGTTCAAGGGCCTGGATTACCTCGCGGGCATTCTGGTAAACTTTGGTTTCATCCTGCGGGTTGTCGACAGGCAGGAAAATCTCCTGAACATTATTTCGCGGCTTGCCCTGATTGCTGCGGATACGTTCGAGATTGTCATCAATTTCGGTATCGGAAATCTGGATTTCGCGACGCATTGAACCCAAAAGTTTCTGCCATCCAATTTGCGGGCGAATCTGGTTTTTGATCGTTTCCGGTGCGATACCATTCTGCGCCAAAAACTGATCCAGTCCCCCCGGCGGTAATCCGGAGTTTTGCTCAATCAGGTTCTTTGCCCGATCAACATCCGCTTCAGTTACCTCAAAACCACGACGTTCCGATTCCTGCAGTTGCAGTTTCTCGTTGATCAGCTGCTGCAGAATTTGAGGGGCCATTTCCTGGCTGCGCTGCGGGCTCATCGGGATGTTGGAAGAGGCGGCTACCAGCTTGATGCGTTCGACCAGATCGACCACCGAAATCGGGGCATCATTGACGACAGCTGCGACGCCTATTGTGCTTTGGGCGCGCGCTGTCGAAATTGAAACAACTGCAAAAAGCACAACAGCAATTGCTGCGACGAAATGAGAAAGTCTGGTGATATGCAAAGCTATACTGCCTTATAATCCGGCTGCTGACGCAAATTCGCCAAGTGTTTTGAATACCAGCCGGAAAAGAATCTCATCCGACTGACCAAGGTCCTGATCTTCGTAGAACGTTCTTCTGACCTGCCCGTCAAACACGAAGCATTCGTCTTCGTAAACAAAGCCGAAACCGTATTCAAGGGGGTCGTTCTGATCAAGATCATAGCGACTATATGCCACTCCCGACCAGAATTCGCTGAATTGGCGCTCTGCCCGGAAGTAAACCTCTTCACGTTGCCCGAACTCGTCGGTACCGGCATCCTCGGCAAAGTGAACATAATCAAGATTAAGACGCAAAATTTCTTTGGTCCCAACACCAGCCGATACCTGGTTTCGGCGTGTCGAGACATCCTCGTTATCCAGTCGGTAGCGGTAGGTTAAATCGACATATTTGTTGGGAGAAACTGTTACCCGGCCAACATAGTCCGAAAGGTGATCCTCAAGTCCGGACCCTTCGGCAAAAGTATCGCCTTTGTTTGCTCGATAGCTTTGCCCGAACATGGCGCTGGTGTAACCACCTTCCTCACCATAAACACCCCATTCAAGGCCATAGCTGGTTCTGAAGCCATCTTCGGCACGGTCAAGGCCGCTATACCTGTCATGAGAGAAAATGTTGATGTCATCAAATTCGAATGACTGGGAATCTTCGTTCGGAATCTCGTCCGGGTTGCCACCGTTGGGTGACCAGGCAGCCATAACCATAGGCTTGACAATATGATGGTAGCTGCCCTGATTGTTTACAAATGGCATGTTCCAGTCAACGGCAGCCAAAGGAAGAATACGACCGGCATATCCATCGTAATTCTGCTGTCCGTCACGAGATACATCAGAGACCATGTAATTGTCGGTGCGAATGGACATCGAGAGTTTGGTTACGTCTCCCAGCGTCCCAATATATGGGAGCGCCCAACCTGCTTTGGCCGAGAGGCGGTGGGAGTCTGTGCCCTCTTCTCGCGTTAGCGAAAGGGCATCAAGGTCAAGAGTGGTATAGCTGCCATACTTTGCGGGGGCCGTTTGACCGTGAAACTGTGCGTGAGGCAAAACGATAGGGGTTGTATCCCGGTCATCTTCGGCTTTCAGCCCCTGAAAATAATAACCATCGACGCGGCTGTAGCTGGAGCCTCTGAATCCTTCGGTAAACAGATTGGACGTCAATACAGATGGCGAGCCAAAACCATACCTGTTCATATAAGTTTTTTCTGATGCCTGTTCGGCGTCAAAACCCCAGCGCCAGGTCTCGTCTATGTCAAAACGCCCCTCCGCATCAATATGGCCTTGCCAGTCGTCATTATTATCACTGGTAACGCTGCTGACGACGTCCATTTCACCGCTGTCAAAGCGTTGCCGGTATTCACTCGCCAGTACCGGACCTTCGTCTGTTGTATAAATCGGGCGAAGTGTCAGGTCTTTGCTTGGATCAATCGCCCAGTAATAGGGTAACTCGAAGAATGAGCCGACATAGCTTGTAGTGCCAAAGGATGGCGCCAAAAGGCCTGATTGGCGTTTTACGGTCGGATCTGGATGTTGGAAATACGGCGAGTAAAGAACAGGAACTCCCGCAAATTCCAGCCGCGCGTCTTTGTATTCAACCGTTTTTGCGTTGGCATCATGAAGAACGCGTGCAGCTTTGATCCGCCAAAGAGGTGGCGTTTCGGGATCGTCTTCGCAAACCTTGCAGGGAGAATAAACCGCCTTGGCAATTTCCGTGAAATTTCCGCCGCTGCGTCGGGCACCGGTACCTGCAATGCGGGTGTTTTCATCAAGAAGGACATAAATGTCCTCAACTATGCCTTCCTTGAAGTCACCCGTAAGTTCGACATAGCTTGCAAATGTCACTTCGCCGGTGGGTTCGGTAATGCTGACATTGCCAGAAGCCGTCAGCACATCCTGCGATCTGTCATAGCTGACAGTATCGGCAAGCAAAATCCGACCGTCCCGGGAAATTTCAACATTTCCGCGTGCGGTTACCGTTTGCAATTCGCGATTATAGTCAACCTCGTCGGCGCTGAACAATATCTTGGATTGTTCTTCGTTTTCGGTTGTGATTTCATCGGATTGTTGGGCTTTGGCGGCAATCGAATAGGTCCCGGCTAGTGCAAATGTACAGCCAAGTATCGTCCCCGTTGCCAGTCTTTTTATCATTCCCCCAGTACACGCCATTCAGCTAGCCGTCCTCCAGATGCAGCAAGGTCGAAACCCCCAATAGCAACGATATACCTGCAGGTGCCCAGGGTGCCAGAACAGGCGGGATTCCACCCGAAACTCCAAGTGCTGAAATGACATCGGTGCAAAAATAAAGAATGAACCCAGTTGCAACACCGCCACCGATAACAAGAGATGCACGGCGGCGTCGAGAAAATTTAAGACAGAATGCGGCAGCAATTAGAACCATTGCGCAAAGTAGCAATGGACGCGACAGCAAACTGTGAAAATGTATGCGATGTCGGGTTGCATTAAAACCAGCGCGTTCCAGAAGATTGATAAACGGCTTCAGATCCCAGAACGACATCGTTTCCGGCGATGCAAAACTGTCCTGAATTTTTCGGATTGTCAGGTTGGTGGGTAACATCAACTCCGATGAAAATTCACTGACCTGCCCCGGATGAAACGTCCATGCATCATAAAAATGCCAGGTGCCGGGCTCGAGCACGGCACGCTGGGCATCAATTCGGGTCGTGAAATCATCCGCATTCTCGAACCGGAAGATGGTGACGTTGCGCAAATCTACCCGATCTGTTGCCTGACCACGCACTTCACGGGCATAGATCACCGCCTGGCCATCCTGTGTGCCCTGACGTAACCACAAACCGCTTGAAGACAGGTTCATGATGCTGCTGTTACCCTGAAGGTAACGTGCTTCAAGTGTTTCGTAGCGCTGCAGCAATATAGAGGACAGCGGATTGAGAGCCATGACCTGAATGGAGCCGAGCAAAATCGCGCACATGATCGGCGGCAGCAAAAATTGCCATGCGGAAACACCTGCTGCGCGTGTCACAACAAGTTCCTGATTACCGGTCAGCTTCCAGAACGAAAACATTGAGCCGAACAAAACCGCAAACGGCAGGACTTTTTCGGTCATGAAGGGAATTCTGCTGGCGGCCATCTGAAAAACGATACCCACCGTGGCATCTGGTTTTCCGCCTGCTCTGCGTAACAATTCAATGGTATCGCCAATAAGGATCAACCCGATCAAAAGAGCAAGTATCCCGAGTATGGAAATCAGGACATGCTTGCCGAAATACAAGGTTAGCGTAGGGGAAATCCTCATGCGGTAACCTCATCACGGTTCGCTGCCTTCGCCTGGTTTTGCGGTCCGCGGAATGTCCAATAGAGGCCCCCGATGATCGGAAGAAGTGCATTTAGATACATAAGCGGCACAAGGTCCGGGTTCTTTGCTGCAAGGTTTTTCATGGCAATGCCGATAACCTGAAAAACAATCATGACAGCAATCGCCAGCAGCAATCTGCCCGTCTGACCCCGACGGGAGAAACTGCTTGAAACCAAAACTGCAAGCGCAATGCTGGCGAAGCCGATTGCGTATAATGGCGAAATTAACCGGTCATGTCCCTCGGCGCGAAACGGACCAAGGTCATTCTGATAAATATCAGGCGGCATTGCTGTCAGAAGGTTGGTTACGCTTCTCTCCCGCGCTTCCCGGTATCGCAAGGTGGGGTCTTCTGTGTTGTGGGCAATATCAACAGCATAGCGGTCGAAATAGAGGATCGACATCGTGCCGTCCTTGATGTTGACTTCCTGCCGGTTTCCGTCAAGCAACACGATCCTCGGGCCGTTTTCGGTTCTGACAAGAGCCCCATTCTTGGCCATCATTGTTGCTTGCGCAGCAGGGTCTCTTGAATCGTGAACCAGAATTCCAAGTAGCTCGTTATCCTGCCCGACTTCCCGAATGTAAACAGTCAAGCCGTCGAGATCGGTAAAACTGCCTTCCTGCAACAACACTGACGAGAAATCATTGCGAATGGAAAATTGCAGTTCCTTGAACTGCTGATAGCTGTAGGGCAGGTAAAACAGTGTCAGGAAATAGCCGAAGGCGGCGGTCAGCAATGCCAGGATGAGTGTTGGTTTCGCCAATGCCCATTGGCTCAACCCGGCAGAGCGCATAACGATCAGCTCGCGATCCTGAATAAGTTTATTGTAGGTGAAAACAACAACGAAAAAGAGCGAGATGGGTAAAATAATTGCCAGAAAACTGGGAAGCAGCAACGATGTCAATTGCAAAAAGACCGAGACAGACAGGCCCCGATTCACAATCATTTCAATGAAACGCAGGCTTTGCGACAGCCAGATGACACAAAGCAAGCCAAGTGTCACAAACACCATCATGATAAATTGCTGTTTCAGCATATATCGGGTTAAACGATTCATTGGCCGGATTATAGAGAAGCGTTCAGAAACCGAAACAGGAAATTAGGGATAAATCCCGGCAATTATACTGTTGCGCGATGAGGCAGGGTGGTCGCGGTGGAGCAGACGGCAACCGATTGTCGTTAAAGGCGAAAATTGATACCTCGCTATGCATTATGCTTTACGAGGCATCAGGGGATTACAACGCCAAAGCTGTGTCAGAATAATGGCGCTGTGTCGGGCAGCAGGTCGTTTTGTGTATTGGCAAACTGGCGTGCCAGAAAGTCGGTTTCCGGGAGTACTTGCCCAAAAAAGAAATCGCAACTCAGATGCTTGGCATTGGCGAAGCCCGGTTCGACACGGTCGCCAGATAATTTTTTTTGCGAGCAATACATCAACCATCCTGCGACACAAATCGATGCTTGTCGCAAATAAGGAGAGGCGACAGCTTGTGCGAATGCCGAGGAAGCTTCGCTTTTGGCAAGGATGTCTATCGTTGTTTTTTCAAGCTGGTCAATTGCGTCGCCCAGCATCTTTGCCGGTTTTGCGATATTATCAGCATCGGCTGTTTGGGCGATGGTTTCACGCATTTCGGCAACGAGCGCCTGCATGGCTGATCCCTTGTCGCGTAAGAGTTTTCGACCAATCAGATCCAGTGCCTGAATGCCATTTGTGCCTTCGTAAATTGGTGCAATCCGAGCGTCGCGCAGATGTTGGGCTGCACCGGTTTCTTCGATAAAGCCCATTCCGCCGTGAACCTGAATGCCAAGGGAAGCGTTTTCGACCCCCAAATCCGTTGACCAGCCCTTGACCATCGGGATCAGGAGGTCGGCGCGTGCCTGTGCGGCCGCACGCATATCCTTGTTATTGTGATTATGGGCAATATCAAGCTGGACCGCTGCATAAAGCGATAACGCGCGTGCGGCTTCGGTTGTTGACCGCATTCTGATCAACATGCGCTGGATGTCCCCATGATGAATGATAGTGTCATCATGACCTGTCGTTGCCGACTTGCCTTGTTTACGATCACGTGCATAAGACACAGCCTGTTGATAGGCACGTTCAGAGATGGCAACACCCTGCTGGCCGACCGCAAGACGGGCATTATTCATCATGGTAAACATGCAGGCCAGACCTTGACCTTCAGCGCCGACCAGATATCCGATGGCACCACCCTGATCCCCGAACGAAAGCACCGCTGTCGGGCTGCCATGAATGCCAAGTTTGTGCTCCAGTGATACGCATTTGACGTCGTTGCGTTCGCTTGTCGTACCATCCGCGTTAACAAGAAACTTGGGCACAATGAACAATGAAATGCCTTTGACACCTTCTGGCGCGTCAGGTGTTCTGGCTAGAACAAGATGGACAATGTTGCCTGTCATCTCGTGATCGCCATAGGTGATGAAAATCTTTTGGCCTGTCACCCGGTAACTGCTGTCTCCAGCGGGGGCTGCCATACTGCGAACTTTTGAAAGGTCCGAACCCGCCTGCGGTTCGGTCAGATTCATGGTGCCGGTCCATTCACCGCTGATCATTCGCGAAAGGTAAAGTGCGCGCTGCTCGTTCGATCCATGTGCTGTCAGGAGCTCAATGGCCCCTGCCGTCAGCATCGGGCAAAGTGAAAAGGCCATATTTGCTGAATGCCAAAGTTCGCCTACCGCTGCCCCGATCAGGAGTGGCAGGCCCATACCACCTTCCGCTTCAGGTGCGCTGATGCCTTGCCAACCGCCTTCGCAAAATTTACCATAGGCGTCTTTCCAGCCCGTCGGTGTGCGAACACTGCCATCGGCCTGAAGAATGGAACCTTCCTTATCTCCGACCCGGTTTAATGGTGCCAGTACCCCGGCGGCAAGTTTGCCCGCTTCTTCGAGGATGGCATCTACAAGATCAGGAGTGGTTTCGGCAAAGCAAGGGATATCTGAAACGGTTTGCAAGCCGATCACTTCATGGATCAGAAACCGCAGATCATGGATTGGTGGTGTGTAATCGGTCATGGAAAAAGACGTCTCCCTGAATTGTGAGGCGCCCGCTCGGTGTCGCCCGCATTGCGGGGCGTTATTCTTGACATGTAGCATAATCAGATGAGTAAGGAAGATCGAGTCTGTTTCCGCCTGAAAATGACAAATTCTTCTCAGACATTCGTCGTGTGTTGTCACTTTCAGTCTGCAAGTGTTGCGCTGCAGTACTGGCAATAATACATACTGGTTCCGATATAAATCGGATAGGGGCGTGGTTGCAGGGTCGCCATTCGGGGTTTGGCAGGCTAAACTGCTCTTCCGGTAATCGGGACACGATATAAAAGAATGATAAAACACAGGAGTATGGCCGTGCTGCGCAAAGGAATATTGCCAATTTTACTTGCGGTGGTGATTTCATTTGCCGGGACAAGGCTGGTTGCATGTGCCGGTCCGGTTTGGCCAAGCGATGATGAACAACTTTTCCTGGATGCCTACCGCGATTATGTCGCAGATAACGCAACCAGTGATCAGTATGACCGTGCAGACAAATTGTTTGTCGAAGCGGTTCAGGTTCTCTCGGATACTTATGTCGAAGACATTGATCGCCCTGCCTTTGTCGAGCGGGCGATTGCCAGTTTGCCGGAACTCGAGGCAGAAGATAACACGCCATCCGGTATTGTCGGGGCGGCGCTGGATGAAAGCCTGCATGATCTTGATCCACACAGTGCCTATATGACCGATGAAATGTTTCGCCGTCTGCAGGAAAGTACGGAAGGCAGCTTTGCCGGGGTCGGTATCGTTATTTCGCAGGACGAAGATAAATTGATCCGTATCGTATCGCCAATTGACGATACGCCTGCCGCACGGGCCGGGTTGCAGCCCAATGACCGGATTACACATATTGACGGTCATGACATGAAGGGTGAACCGATTGCAGAAGCTGTCCGGCTTATGCGCGGTCGTGTCGGTGACCCGGTGACATTAACGATCCGGCGTAAGCAGGAAAATTTTGACGTCACCGTCAAACGTGCCCGGATCGAAGTCCCATCTGTGACGGCATCAATCATCGATAACGATCTGGCCTATGTTCGGGTGTCGCGTTTTGATGCGAGTACGCTTGATCAGACACGCGAATATCTTCAAATGCTGGAAGACCAGATCGGGAAGCCGCGCGGGATCATTGTCGACTTACGCCGGAACCCAGGTGGCTTGCTTGACAGTGCGGCGGACATTGCCGATCAGTTCCTGAGTGACGGCCTGATTGTCGCGACCGAAGGGCGGGGCGAGCGAAAGCTTCGCAGTTATGAAGCTGACAGTAGTGATTATTTCGCCGGTGTGCCTTTGGCGATCCTGCTTGATCGCGGTTCGGCTTCCGGGGCGGA
>CAMPHD010000009.1 GCA_946885765.1 uncultured Thalassospira sp. | reverse complement strand
CCGATTTCGGATTTCAGGTTCGCCACCAGTTGCAGGATGTCGCGTTGATGGCCGACATCAAGGGCCGAAGTCGGTTCATCAAGCAGCAGAACCGGTGCATCCTGGGCAAGCAGCATGGCAAGCCAGACACGTTGGCGTTCCCCGCCCGAAAGGCTTGCGACAAAGCGGTCGGCAAAATCGGTGACATGGGTCATTTCCATGGCGCGTTCGATCTTTTCATGATCGTCCGCCCGGTAGCGGCCAAAAGCACCGCGCCACGGATAGCGGCCAAAGGAGACCAGTTCGCGCACACTAAGGTGGCGGGGACAATCGGGCTTTGCGGCAGATAGGCGACCTTGCGGGCGAAATCGCGCGTGCTGTGGGTGTCGAGAATCTGGGTATCAAGCGTGATCTGGCCGGATGCCGGTTTGTTCTTGCGGGCCAGCAATTTCAAAAGCGTGCTTTTGCCCGATCCGTTATGTCCGACGATTGCGCTGAATTCGCCGGTCGGGAAGGACACCGAAATATCGCCCAGCAGCGTTTTCGGGTTCTTGCCTTCGCTTTGGAAGGAGACATTTTTCAGATCGAACATTGGGCGGAAACTCGCAAGAAGTCGGTGCCGGTGCAAAATCGCGGGTCGCATCCGGCAAAGCAGGCTGCATGGTTATGAGAATGCCTATCAATAACCAAATGAAAATGCAACCGAGTTGCGATTGCGTTATAGGGTTAAAGTCAATCATCATACAAAATGACTTTTCAGTTTCACCCATTCGCGATAGCAATAGACATAACGAGTTCCCTGCGCCGGATCGCGGTCGGACGGCCCACCGGTTTGCATTAAAGGGACAGGTCAAAACGGGGAAAACCCGCCAGAATATCAGGGAGATATCATGTCCAAAGTCAAAACGGTCCTGCCGAATTTACGCTGCACACTGGGCGAGGGACCGCATTGGGATGCCGAGGATGGTGTCCTTTACTGGGTGGATATTGTCGGTAAAACCGCATTCGCATTGCGCCCGCGTGATGGCGGTTCGAGAAGCTGGACGTTTGATCAGCCGGTATCGGCGATTGTGCCGCGCACCGGTGGCGGGCTTTTGGTGGCCCTTGCCGACGGATTGGCGTTTCTGGATGCCGAAAGCGGACAGACGACCCCGTTTGTCGCCCCGGATGCCGATCATCCCGGCAACCGTTCGAACGAGGCGCGTGTCGATCCGGCGGGGCGGTTCTGGCACGGGACCATGCAAAACAATATCGGCCCGAATGGCGAAGACCTGCCGGTGACGGTATCGACCGGAACGTTAAACCGGGTTGAGCCGAATGGCGATATCAAACGCTTTGTTGCCGATATCGGGATTTCGAACACGTTGCTGTGGTCGGCCGATGGCAAAAAGATGTTCTTTGGCGATACGATCAGGAATACGCTTGATGTCTATGATTTCGACATGGCAAGCGGCACACCGTCCAACCCGAAGCCGTTCTTTTGCCAGCACGAACGCGGCAATATGGATGGATCGGCGATGGATGCGGATGGCTATATCTGGAATGCGCGCTGGGGCGGGAGTTGTCTGATCCGGTTTGCGCCCGACGGGTCGGTTGACCGTATTGTCGAACTGCCGGTGACACAGCCGACCAGTTGTGTGTTTGGCGGGGCGGACCTTAAAACGCTTTATATCACGTCGGCATCCGTCGGTCTGGATGGCAATGGCAACGAGCTTGAAGGTGCTTTGCTGTCGATTGAAACCGATGTGGCGGGGGAGGGCTGCACCCGGTTTGCCGGTTAGGCAGGTATCGGGTTACGTGGTGTCAGGTGGTTTTGCCGTCTACCGGTGCCGTGATGAAATAACATAACTTTAATCAGTAATTTTGCCGATTTTTGGCCTTGGTTTTCTTGTTGTTTGCGTTCACGATTGTGAGCGGGGGAATATACCCAATAATAACACGAGCGAACTGAGGCCAGAATGAAACTCTCTTCATGGATTTGGGGAAGGTTGCAGGCGGTATTGATGATCGGGCTTCTGGCTCTGGTCACGGGCTGTGCCGGACTGCAATCAAATCAGGACCGGGTAACCGGGACCGTTGTTTTTCGCGAAAAGATTGCTCTGGCACCAAACAGTGCGGACCTTGTCGTGCGGTTGCTTGACGTATCGAAGGCCGATGCGCCGTCGACCGAAATTGCATCCGTTACCAATCCGGCGGGCAATCCGCCGATGGTATTTATCCTGCCCTATGATGCCAAACGGATCGATCCGCGCCATCGTTACGTGGTCGAAGCCAGGATCGTGACCAAAAACGGCGACCTTCTGTTCCGCAACGATCAGGCCTATCCGGTTTTGACCAATGATGCGCCAGATGATGTCGAGATACTGGTCAAACGCACCGGGCCGGGATCGGCAGCCGAAGCACGCAATGGTGGCAGTTCCGACATTGAACGCGATGTTGCGGCAATCGAGGCACGGCTGCCTGATCTTCGCATGATCCCGGGGGCCTATAGTGCCGGGGACAGCAAGGCGACATTCAAAGCCTATGTCACGACGGACGGCGAGCCGGTCTATGTCGAAGAACATCGCGATCTGGGCGAATATGGCAGTTCGAACGTCAAATTCTATTACCGGAACGGCACGCTTTTGCGCTTTGTCGAGGATGCCAGCCGGACCAATTTCGGCGGGGCGACGGGGGATGATACCCTGAACTTTACGCTTAACCTTGATTTTGCCATGGGGCGTTTCGCGGGCGGAACCAAAACGGTCAATGGCGTGCTTGGCACCCCGGACGAGCATGAAGTCAGCGGGGCCATGGCCCAAAGCAACGTCGCGTTAAGCCGGATCGAAGCCGCGCTGGGCGAGGCAGCAATGGCCCCGGTCACCGGACGCCAGACCTTTGTCTGCGAGGATAAAAGCCGGTTTTATGCATCATTCGAAGGTCGCAAGGGCGAGGCGGTTGTCGAATTCCTTGGCCGGGAGCCATTGGTTCTGAACATCAAGCGGACCGGGTCGGGATATGAATATGCCAACGAGATGTATTCGATCCGCGGCAAGGGACAGGACGCCATTTGGACCGGGCCGACCGGTTCGACCAAATGTGCGGTTTCGGCCGAAATTACCGGTCTTGCCCTGGCACCCGGCGATTTTCCGGTTGTCGCTGTCGAGGAGCTTGAAAAGCCCGACAACCCGGAATGGACACGCTTCATCAACGAGCTGATGCCGGCAATCAATTCCTGCCTTGCGGTATCGAGCGGCGATCTGACATCGGTTCTGAAAGCTTGGCCGATGAACCACGGCATGATCGGAGTTCGCACAATCAACAGCAATGGCGGGCGTTATGATTGTCTGGCACCGTCTGACGGACTTGGCGAAGTGCATACCGAACTGGTTGAAGCCAATACCAACCGTCTGCCCGAGGAGGGAGCCGTGCGCTTCACCCCGGCAAGCGGGGCCTATCCCGGCGGGGAATGTTTCAGCCATCAGCGGCTTGAACATAACGGTATCTTTATCGGCTGGCTATCGCGCAACAACTGTACGAGCTGATGAACGAAACTCTTTAACAGAAAAGCCCCGCAGCATTGGCTGCGGGGCTTTTTCATCAGATTAAGGTCGTTTTATCAATGTGCCAACTCAATGTGCCATCTGGCCGGTGGCCCGAAGCACGCCGGTGGAACCCGAAAGAGCATCCCCGTTGCCAAGATTGATGCCAAGGAACCGGTGGCGATCAAAATGCCCCGGCATCATTAGCCCGTTTGCAGGCGCCGGATGGAAGCCGAAGCGTGCGTAATAGTCCGGGTCGCCGACCAGCAGAACCGACTGGTGCCCGGTTGATTGTGCGGCGTTGAGTGCCGCATACATCAAACCCGCACCAACGCCCGAGCCGCTATAGGTCTTTTCAACTGCAAGCGGACCCAGCAACAGCGAAGAACCGCTGTCACCGGCTTTGACATTCCACAACCGGACCGTCCCGATCATATGTTTGCCGTCGTGGGCGACAAACGCCAGACCGTCAGCCGGAAGGCGGCCACGTCGCAGCAATTCAGACGATTTCTGAAAGCGAGCCGGACCCATCACGCGATCAAGCAGCTTTTCACGTTCGACGTGCGAAAGGCTGTTTTCGCGATCAATCACGATCATCGATGTGATCCCTAGATCACATAGGCGGTCAGCGGCGAGAAACCGTTGAACGCCACCGAGGCATAAGTGGTGGTATAAGCACCGGTTGCTTCGATCAGAACCTCGTCACCGATGGTCAGGGCAATCGGCAGGTCGTATGGTTTCTTTTCGTAAAGCACGTCGGCCGAATCACAGGTCGGACCGGCAAGAACACACGGTGCAACATCGCCGCCGTCATGGATCGTGGTGATCGGATAACGGATTGCTTCGTCCATGGTTTCGGCAAGGCCACCGAATTTACCGATATCAAGGTAAACCCAACGCACCGGATCATCGGCATGTTTGCGCGAAATCAGAACGACTTCGGCTTTGATCACGCCGGCATCACCAACCATGCCACGGCCCGGTTCGATGATGGTTTCGGGCATGTGGTTGCCGAAATGGGTGTGAAGCGCGTCAATGATCGCCGAGCCATAGGCTTCGGTTGCCGGAACGTCGCGCAGATAACGGGTCGGGAAACCGCCACCCATATTGACCATGCGAAGGACAATGCCTTTTTCGGCCAGGGTGCGGAAAATCGACGATGCTTCTGCAAGGGCGGTGTTCCATGCATCAAGATTGCACTGCTGCGATCCGACATGGAAGGAAACGCCGTACGCGTCCAGACCCATGTGATGGGCATGCTGAAGAACTTCGAGCGCCATGCTCGGCGCGCAACCGAATTTGCGCGACAGTGGCCATTCGGCACCTTCGCCATCGGTCAGGATGCGGCAGAACACACGCGAAGCCGGAGCAACACGGGCAATCTTTTCGACTTCTTCGACGCAATCAACGGCGAACAGGCGGACACCCAGCGCATAGGCACGCGCAATGTCGCGTTCCTTTTTGATGGTGTTGCCAAATGAAATACGTTCCGGCGAGGCGCCTGCGGCCATCGCCATTTCGATTTCGGGCACGGATGCGGTGTCGAAGTTGCTGCCAAGATCGGCAAGCAGGCTTAGAACTTCCGGTGCCGGGTTTGCCTTGACCGCATAGAAAATGCGGGAATCCGGCAGGGCACGGGTGAAGGTTTCGTAGTTACGCTGAACCACGTCAAGGTCGACGACCAGGCACGGACCTTCCGGTCGGTTCTGGGCGAGAAAATCGATAATACGCTGAGTTGCCATTGGGGCGTTCTCCCATTCCACGATATGGCAGCTTGCGGCACCTGATGCGTTTAGGCGCGGTGGAGGCGCAGTAACGCGGACTACCGACAGGCTGATAAGCTCCGGTGCCTACCGGAACTTGCGAAACTTTTTGCCTCGCTATGGATGGGAGTTTCCCGTCCGCACGTAGGGCAATGATGGTGTGCCTCTTCAGTGTCGGTGGTATTTGGACAACCACCTGAGACCAAAAAAGCCCTACACCGTCGTTGCTTTAAGTAAGTCCTACGGGTTCCATCTAGCAGGACCACCACAGGCACGTGCGACTTTGGGCAAGTCGCGATGTACGCCTGTTGGACCCGACGTGCAAGTGAAATTTTATGGCCTTTTGTCATGGAGCAACCGCAGAAACGTCGAATAAATCATGTTGCTTTGCACAAAATGGCGCGAATGGCCGATTTGGGGGGTGGCAAGAACGTGATTTATCTGATTTCAACATGGGGCATTGCAATTTGTGCATACCGCCAGCACAGGAATAAAATATTTCTATGGATTAACGTCGGCGATGTAATGCAGGCATTGGCCGTTTTCATACCACCCCATACGCTTTTGCAGCCGGATTGAGGCTGTGTTTTGGGTGCGGGCGATTGACCACAGTTCGGAAAATCCCATCTCGCGGTAGAGATCCATTGCATATCCGCTAATCCATTCTGCAAGTCCGGTGCCCCACCACGGACGAAGGACTGCGACCCCTGAAAACATTGGGGAATTGGAGCATTCGGTATAGGCCACTATCCTACCCGTTGCTTCATCGCGGGCATAAAGCAGCCACATATCATCGGTTTCAGCCAGATTCATAATCTGGTTGCCGGTCAAACAGGTGTGCATCAATTCGTTGGCATATGCACGATTGTAGAATTCTGCCAGTTGCTCGGCGATTTCCCGGTCAAGATGTTTGCGGTCAAAGCGGTGCAGGCTGATGCCTGGTACGGATTGGTAGGAATAGGAGGCCCCGTCCCACGAAAACCGCAGGGTGCGGAGACTTTCATCTTCGATAAATCCGCAGGAGGCGAGAAATGGAACAATGTTCATGTTTTCAGGCAGCAACGCAATTACCTGCCGAGTGAGGCCGTGTTCGCGAAATGCTTCATCCATTCCCTGTTTCAGGGCCTTTCCGACACCCTGTCGGCGGTAATCGTCATCGACCATAAAGACGACGTTTCGGCAATCATCGGAAAAATAAGGGCGCCAGTTGGCAAAGCCGACACCGATGCATTGGTTTTCTCGAATGGCAATTACCAGAACAGCAAGCTGCATCGACGGGTTTTCAAGTACGGATTGCCAGAAATTGTAATGGGGCGATTCCGGTCTGGTCACGCCCCACCCGTCAAGCATGCGATAGAGCATATCATGCATGGTGGCAGGATCGTATTGCGAAACGGTCGTCGGGATTATACTGGCTTGCATGAAGGGATGCCCGGCGTATCGGAAAAGATAAAAAACGCGATTGCCGAGTTGGCAATCGCGTCGGAATAATTTTCTGGCAACAAGGTGGCCTGATGCATTGGTACTGGCCGGACAAGTTGCCTTGCTTCATCACGGATGACGAAGTTGTATCCATGCACGGATCAGGCCATTACGTCCGAAGTTTCGTCCTCGTCCTCGGAGACTCTGCAACTGCTGCAGCAGCACGGGAGCATAGCGGAAACAGAGGAGACATGAAGATCTTCGTCATCGGCAAAATGGCACAATCTTTGTGCCTGAACTGATTCTTCGGCAGGATTTTTGTGTGTCATATCCCGGATACTCCTGAATGAGTTAAGCTCGTGATCAGTGAGACTAAAGTCCGAACCAGGCGCACCGTTACGGTGATGCCGGTTTGCAAATCAAGTCGTCAGTGTGGGAAAATTATTCTTTCCCCCCAATTTCTTGTCCCGAAATGAATTTACATCACAGTTTAAGGGGATGCAACCTGAGGTTAATCAGAAGCGTTTCGTACGTGTTGGGATCGATGCTTGCAGAACCGGTAAAGTCGGTGCAATCTGATCCAAAATCCATCCAGAATACACGGAAAATCGGGGATACAGGGCTTTGCGATGACGTCACAGGACGACAGAAACTATATTGCACTCGCGCCTCATTTTACGCTGCATAAGATCGAAACAGATTCCTTTCTACTGCTTTCGGAAGATCAGAGCTTTCGCCTGCGCGGCGAGGGATATTCATTAATCCTGCCTTTGCTGGATGGTTCCCGAACATGCAGGGAAATTGTTGAAAACCTGCAAGACCGGACCGCAGAGCAAGATATCGTTGCCCTGATTTCCCATATGCAGAACAAGGGTTATATCGTGCGGGTCGAACCCGGCGCGGATAGTGGGCGTCTGGCTTTCTGGAGCGCGAGTGGTTTTATCCCCGCTGATTGCGAACGCGTTCTGCAGGGATACAGGGTTGCTGTTGTTCCGCTGGGCGGGGACGGGGCTGGCGGACCTGTGCAGGCGGATGAACTTTCTGCAATGTTGACGGCCAGCGGGTTTACGGTTGCGGATTATCGCGATGCCGACGTCGCGCTGGTATTGTGTGATGATTATCTGCAACAGGCTCTGGCTGATTTTGCACAGACAGCCGGCAAGCTGGGCCTGAAATGGATTCCGTTCAAGCCGGGAGGAATTTCGGCATGGTTCGGGCCGGTTATTGGCGGGCAAGATGACAAAGCGAACTGTTATTTCTGTCTGTCGCGTCGTCTGGCGGAACATCGGCCAGGGGACGGTATGCTGGTCGCCGGGACGGCTTGCCCCCGACCGGCAAAAGCCCTGACGCGGGCTTCACTGGCGATTGCGTTTGGTTTTGTCGTGATGGAAGTCACCCGGTTTGCCCTTCGGCAATCTGATACGATCATGTCCTCATTGATCCGTTGGCAATTGAGGGATGGCGGGCGCGATATCCATCATGTACCACTGTTTGACGATTGTCCGGCGCATATGATCGGGGGGGGCGGTTCTTCAGATATGTTGCACAGGCCGGTTCGGCTGGCTGCGGTTCGTAATCACAGCGGGGCCGACGGAGGATGGCGTGCCTTGTCCCCGGACGAGGCGCTTGCCCGGCTTGAGCCGATTGTAAGTCCGCTGACAGGGATTGTCAGCCAGATCTACCGTGCCAGCCCGGCAGAAGGACTTTATGTTTATACTGCGGCACAGGGAAACCGCATTTCAATTGATCCTCGCCAGAATCGTACTCTTGGCCGCCCCGGAGGTGCGGCGGGCAAAGGGCTTAGCGACGAGCAGGCCCGTATCAGTTGCCTGGCCGAGGCTGTTGAACGCTATAGCGCACAGTGGAGTGGGGCGGAAAAAACCTTTCAGGCTTGCTGGCGCAATGTGCGCGATATTGCCCCGCACCCGACTGATTTTCTTCAGTTTTCAGAAAATCAGTATCGCGATCGGGGGACGCTGAACCGCGATCTCGGTATGATGGGACGTATTCCTGAACCCTTTGACGAAACCGCGATTGTGGATTGGACCCCGGCATGGTCATTGCGTGATGATGCGCCGCGCTGGCTGCCGACACGATTTTGCTATTTCGGGTATCCCGGAATGGCATCGGGGGATCACAAATTCTGCTGGGCTGATTCCAATGGCTGCGCCACGGGCGGAAGTATCGAGGAAGCCATCCTGCAAGGGTTTCTGGAAGTGGTTGAACGTGATGCGGTTTCGATTTTCTGGTATAACCGGTTACGTGTTCCGTCGATTGCATTTGATGGCCTTGATGATGCCTATGTCGCAAAAATGAAAGACTATTATCGCGGGCTTGGTCGCGATTTGTGGCTGCTGGATCTGACAACCGATTTGGGAATTCCCGTGGTTATGGCGGTTTCTGCCCTTGGGGGCGGTAGCCGTATCTGGTGCGGGATCGGTGCGCATCTTGACGCCCGGATCGCGGCTTTGCGTGCGTTGACGGAAATCAATCAGACCCTGCTGATCGATGCCGCACAGGATGATGATAACAGCGGCAATCATCACATGCTGGAAGATGCCTTCTTCCACTGGTTGGCAGAGGCAACGCTGGCCGGCCATCCTCATATGGCTCCGGCAAAGGTTCCCCTGCGACTGGTGGAACATATGCCGACGCGATCCTTTGATACGATTGATCAGGCGGTTCGGTTTTGTGTGGATCGTATGGCGGATGCAGGATTTGACACGATTGTGGTGAATTACAGCCGGGATGATATACCGCTTTCGAGTGTGCGGGTCGTGGTGCCGGGGCTGCGCCATTTCTGGAATCGTCGTGCGCAGGGGCGGCTGTTTGATGCCCCGGTCCGTATGGGATATCTGGATCGTCCTCTGACCGAGGATCAGCTTAATCCTCTGCCTTTCTTCTTCTAGTTTCGGGCAGCAGCATGACCGGAATGGCAAGTGACATGACAGTATCCTGTATTTCCGATCCGTTTATCGGTGTGACGCTGATTCCGCAGGTTTCGGTTGCGCGTCATGATGTGGCAAGCGGTGTAATGCATCTGGAGATTGACTGGCAAACAGGGGCAAGGAATGACGGGCCTGTTGTTGTCGATGTGCCATGGGCAGATCCGGTCAGTGGTGCGATCATTGCGCGGTGGGCCGGTGGCCGGGGTGAAAGTCTTTCAGGCTTGCGCAGAACAATGCGCGAATTCTGTGAACCAATGGACGGTGTCCAAGCCGATGAAATGATACAGGGATATCTGGACAAGCTGGCCCGACTACAGCTTTTGCGCTGGTGGTACGATCCGGCCTGTTTGATCGGCAGAGATGAAAAGATCGGGCCGGAAATGGATGTTCCTGCCTGTATTCTTGATAGTGGTTCAAGGCTTTATCACTTGCCGTGGGGTATTGCGAATGTACCGGAAGAAGCGCGATTGTCGCGGTTTGTCTGTATTCGTCGCGAGGGTGGAAGCATCATTGCAGAAAATGCCGAAATACACGCGCAAATCACCTTTCGGGGTGATGCCTTGACGCTTGTCGGCTGTTTGCTGGATATGAATGTGAATAAACCGGATGAGGCGTTTCGTCATTTCCTGTGGCGGGCCGGATTTCTGGAAGTACCGGCGCATGATAGGCCAGAACGGCAGGGCCGGGCCTTTCATGAACAAATATTCCATAGCCGGTCGCGCGGTTTTATGGGGTTACGCATGATCGGAATGAATTTCGGTTTCAAGGGAACGGTTATGTCGCTGTCGGCGCATAAATCGCCAATGTCGGATATCCGGATTGATTTGCCGGGTCCAGCGGACGGAGGCGCGACAGATGGGGATGCTCTTTATGCGGTGATGGAGCGGCGCCAGTCATACCGAAGGTCTGGAAAAACGCCGTTAACATTGCGTGATATCGGTCTGTTTTTGTGGCGGACTGTCTCTACCCGCAAGGAGATGAAAGGCGGGGGGCAGGAATTGCTGAAACGGCCTGTCCCGGGGGGCGGGGCGATACATGAACTGGAATTCTATCTGGTGATTCATCGTTGCGATGGGCTGGCACCGGGAACTTATCATTATAACGGAAAACAACACGCGCTTTATGCCCTGCGGGACAGGGAAAAAATGCGGATGGCACTGCTACAAAATGCGGCGACGAGCATGAATGAAACCGGATATCCAGATTGCCTGATTATCATAACATCACGGCTGTTTCGCCTAGCATGGAAATATAGCGGGATTTCGTATCGTCTGTCTTTGCTGAATGCAGGGGTGGCGATGGAGGCATTTTATCTTGTTGCGACCGAAATGGGGCTTTCACCCTGTGCTTTGGGTAGTGGGGATAGTGCTGCTTTTGCACTGGCCAGCGGGGTTTCCATGGATGATGAACCGGCAATTGCCGAATTTGTCCTGAATGGTCCACCGGACAAAGATTTGCTTGATGGTCATGCGACGTCAACAGATTGATCGTGCCCTGTAAACGGATTGGCGATAGATAACAGGCTGAGACAGTGGCGTAAATTTGCACAGGATGGCACGAATTGGACTGGCTTATCATTGCGGTATTTGTCGGCGTTTACATCGGCATGGCACTGGGGCGGTGGCCGGGGCTTGCTATCAATCGTACGGGGATTGCCGTCATCGGGGCGTTGGTGCTGCTGTTAAGCGGGGCGATTGACGGGGACGCGGCACTGGCGTCGGTCGATTTCGCGACACTTTCGGTTTTGCTGACATTAATGGTGTTGTCATCGCAATATGCCGCCAGCGGTTTCTTTGACTGGATCGGCAACCGGATTACCCATCTTGATCTGCCCCCGCGCGGGCTTCTGGCCGGGGTGATTGCGATTTGCGGCGGCTTGTCGGCGGTGATGACCAATGATGTCGTCGTCTGGGCGGTAACACCGATCCTGATGCAGGGTGTGGTGGCCCGCCGTCTTGACCCGCGTCCCTATGTGATTGCGGTGGCCTGTGCGGCCAATGCCGGGTCGGCGGCAACCCTGATCGGTAATCCTCAAAACCTGATGATTGCCGAATTCGGGCAGCTTGATTTCACAGCCTTCCTTCTGGCGTGCGGTGTGCCCGCTCTGATCGGGCTTTTTATTGTCTATGGCGTGATTGCCTTCGGCCCGATGACGCGGACCGCGTTTGATCCGGTGCTAAACGGCGCGGTATTGGACGAAGGCACAGAGATCATCCTTGACCGGCCGATGCTGATCAAGGCGGTGGCGGCGACGATTGCGGTAATTGCGATCTTTATCTTTGTCGAAGACCGCGCGCTTTGGTCATTGCTGATTGTGGCGATGCTGTTGCTTAGTCGCAGGCTTGGCACCGATCAGGTGTTGGGCCGGGTGGACTGGCATTTGCTGGCGCTATTTTGCGGGTTGTTCATCGTCACCGGGGCGATGGCCGGGGATGATGCGATTGCCGCCTTCTTCCGCGATGCGCTATCCGGCCTTAGAATTGATAATCCGGCGGTGTTGGCTACGCTGTCGCTTGCGGGTAGTAACACGATTGGTAATGTACCGCTGGTGATGATGTTGCTGTCACTTGGCCCGGATTGGACGCCGGAACTGTTGCACGGGCTTGCGGTTTTCAGCACATTGTCAGGCAATTTTTTAATTGTCGGGTCAGTTGCCAATATCATCGCGGTCGAACAGGCCCGTGCCGCCGGTATCATTATTAGTTTTGGCGATTATGCGCGCATTGGCATCCCGGTTACCCTGTTCAGTCTTGCGCTGGCGCTTGTATGGTGCATGATATTTCTCATGTAATAATCGGGGGTAGGGGATGGAGGATTTCTTTGCGCTGGCACCGCGCTGGCAGCTTTTGATCATTATTGCGGGCATTGCGGTCTGTTTTGCATTTGGCAATATCGTCTTCTGGCGGGCGCGCAAAACCGGGGAAAGCGTCATTCCGGTCGCTCCGTTTTTCGTGACGGCAACGACGATGTTTGCCTTGATGTTCAGTTTTCTGGCCGTTGAATTATGGCGTTTGAACGACCGGGCCCAGTTTGCGCATAACCAGGAACGTACGGCACTTTCGCGATTGCATGAAACTTCGCATTTTGACCGTTTCAACCTTTCGGAAATCGCATCGCTTGCTGGGACTTATCAGAAACTGGTGGTGAATGACGAATGGGGAGAGTCCCGAAACCGCGAAGCTGATCCTGAAGTCGACGCGATCATTCATGATATCCGACGAATCATCGTCAATGCCGCCTTTGACGGTCTGACAAGCCCGGTGGCAAGCGACCTGATTGCGGCGGTCAATATGCTGGAAAGTGCCAGGGTGGAGCGCCTGACAATTGGCGGGAACGATCACGGGTCTTTCAAATGGATTGGTGTGATTGTTCTGGTAGTGTTGTCGCATATCGCGATTGCGATGGTACATGCTGACCGGCCACGGGCGGGACGGCAGGCGCTGGTGCTGTTTGGCGGGGTGGTTCTTTTTGTGTTCTGGCTGCTGGCAATATATGCCAATCCCTATGCTGGTGGTGTCAGAATAGAACCCGATTTCGAAGGAATACACATGTCCTACGGGCCGGAATGAGATCCGGATTTGTGTCTAAAACAGGAAAAGACCATTTTATGGCAGCACTGAAAATTACCGCAGGATCCTTTCAATTTGATGCTGTGTTCGAAATTGAAAGGGCCCCGCAAACTTGCAAGGCGTTCATGGATCGCATGCCGTTTGAAAGCAAGGCGGTGCATGTTCGCTGGAGCGGCGAGGGGGTGTGGATGCCGCTTGGCGATTATCAATTTGGTGTAGGGTATGAAAACCACACCAGTTTCCCGGCACCGGGCCAGGTCATCCTGTATCCCGGCGGCATCAGCGAAACCGAAATCCTGTTGGCCTATGGCGGTGTTCATTTCGCATCCAAGGTCGGGCAGCTTGCCGGCAACCATTTCATCACGGTTACCAGTAATCTCGAAGACCTTGAAAAGCTCGGCAAGATGACGCTTTGGGAAGGTGCACAACCAATCCGGTTTGAGATGGCGTAATAATATTGAGGGTGTGAAGCGGCACACTCGCTTATGAGGCCAGTCTGATCTAGAACACTTCTTATCTTTGGGGCAGGCGGGCGAGTGCGGACGTGTTCGAAACAATAAATCTTTGGATTCAGGATCATCAGCAACTGGTCTATAGCCTAATCTTTACCTATTGCGTGAGCAAGGCCAGCATCCTACCGGTTTTTGTTGGCATCTTTGTCGTGTCCGAAAGTCTTCTGATCGGGCCATCCATGGTCGCGATGATTTCCGGTGCCTTTGTCGGCGACATGGTGCGGTTCTGGCTCGGACGGAAATATGGCGATGCGATTGTCAGAAAGCTGCCTGATTCGTTTTCAAAGTGGTTGGGCAAAACCATGCGCCTGTTTGAGCATTATGGTGTCGCCTATATCATGCTGTGTCGCTATCCTAACACCATCCGCTCTATCAGTGTGTTTCCGGTCGGCATGAGTTCGATGTCTTTTATACGGTTTCTGCCGCTAAGTATCGCATCGATCCTGATTTGGATTGGATCGTTCTTCGCGCTTGGATATGTCTTGGGCGAGGGGATGTCGGAACTGCTGGAACGCAATCTGACGCTGCTCAGTCCGATCTTGCTGCTTGTGTTTCTTGGGCTTGGGTGGTTTGGCCTTCGTCGGATCGACAAGCTTGAGCAACAGGCCGAAAAGGCCATCAAGTAGCCCAAAAGAAAGCGGCAGCCACATTGGCTGCCGTTTCTGTATCCGGGCGTCGTGAATGCCTATTCAGCGGCAATCGTCTTGCCGTCTTTTTCAAGCATTTCTCCCTGTTTGCGTTTGGCAAGAATTTCACGTGCCTTGGCGTAGCTTTCATCGTGCCAGAAGATCAGGCAGCCATTGCAACCACGGCCGCAGCAGCCCTTGGTACCGACGCGAGGAGTGCGGAAAGAGCGTTCTTTCTGGCGGTCATCAAGGGCGATCTGAAGGGCTTCGCGTTTGGCGTCATAGCGTTCTTCGTTGCCTTTGCCCATTTCGATCTTGTGGCCTTCCTGATCAAGTTTCAGGCGTTGCCATTCGTCTTCCGATAGGGCCTTTTCCTTACGCACGATGGTCATCGGCAGGATTTCGCGCTTCAGGAATTCCGGGTCTTCCTGTTCAAACAGGGAGAACGGCAGGCGGATGCGCGGATGGGTGTTGGCATGAACCGCTTCGCCGACCTTGCCGGTTTTGGCATCGATGAATTCATACATGCGGATGAAAATGGTCTGACGCGAGCGCGGCGGGACGATTTCGATGACGTCGCCGGGCAGCATGCGGTTTTTCACCGACATGATGAAGGCGTCGTCTTCGACTTCTTCGATCATTCCGGCAAATTCCCAATCGGACACATTGGTGTTGCTGTCATAGCCATGTGCGTAATTGGTCAGACGGCCATCATGGAACGCCAGCGTATAGCCACGGTTCGGGATGGTTGCCAGTTCCTTCATATATTCTTCGGCAGACCAGTTTTCCGGGTCCTTGTACCAGTCATCAATTGCCATGCGATACGCACGTGCAACAAGCCCGGCGTAATACGGGCTTTTGCCGCGGCCTTCGACCTTGAGGCTATCGACACCGATTTTCAGGTAGTCTTCAAGTTTCGGCATGATGCAAAGATCGCGCGAATTCAGGATGTAGGAACCGCGTTCGTCTTCCTGAATTTCCATCAGCTCGCCCGGACGCATGTCTTCTTCAAGGAAGAAGTCAAACATTTCGAGGTTTTCTTCGGTCAGGTGGAGTTCCTTGACCGTACCGTCCTTGAGCTTCATGTGGACTTTGTATTTCCAGCGGCACGAATTGGCACATGCCCCCTGATTGGCACCGCGTTCGGCCATGAAGTTCGACAGCAGGCAACGCCCGGAATAGGTCATGCACATCGAGCCATGCACAAAGGCCTCGATCTTGATGTCCTGGCATTTTGCGCGGATTTCGGTCAGTTCCTCGTACGAAACTTCACGGCCCAGCACGACCAGTTTCGCGCCAATGCTTTGCCAGAATTTGACCGACTGCCACGAACAGACATTGGCCTGTGTCGAGACATGCAGATCAAGTTCTGGGGCATGTTCGCGGACAAACATGAACACACCGGGATCGGCAACGATCAGCCCGTCCGGGTGGACCTTTCGCACGGTGTCCACATATTCCGGCAGCTTGTCGATATCCTTGTTATGCGAGAATAGGTTCAGCGTCAGATAAACGCGAACGCCATGTTCATGGGCAAATTCGATCCCCTCGACCACGTCATCAAGTGACATCTGGCTTTTGACCCGAAGCGACAGGTCGGGCGTGCCCATGTAAACCGCGTCAGCCCCATAAAGGACGGCGACTTTCAGTTTTTCGAGCGAGCCAGCGGGCATCAGCAATTCGGAACGGCGCGATTGATTACTCATCACTTGCGGGTCTTTTCTTTGGGATACGGGAATCTCTCTATCCGTCGGAATTCAGTGATCCGGCGGTAAATTTGCGCGTGTCATATCACAATCGCACGACGCTTGCCGATCAAAATCGCACATTTCACCGCAATTGCAAAGCAGGTCCAATGACCGGCAGCCATGAGTGGGGTGCATAAGGGATGTGAAATTATCTGACTTGTGGTCGGGAGAAGCATTTAATATATATTGCTTATTATATATCAACCAATCGACTTTGGCAGAGGCACTCTTGGCATCCTTTAGCGATCCAAAACAGAACATCGGCTTCCTGATGAAGGACGTGACCCGACTGATGCGGCGTAATTTCATGCGTCATGCCGGGGATTTCGGACTTACGCAGGCGCAGATGCAGGCCATGGCCTATGTCGCGCGCAAGGAAGGCATCCGGCAGGTGGCACTGGCAGAAATGCTTGAAATCCAGCCCATCACGACGGCGCGTCTGATCGACAAGCTGGTCGAGGAAGGGCTGGTTGAACGCCGCCCGGACCCGGATGACCGTCGTGCGGTGCAGCTTTATGTAACCGCGAAGGCAAACGAGTTGCTGGAACGGATCATGGTTGTTGCCGCATCTGCCCGCGAAGAGGCGATGATCGGTATCACGCCGGAAATGCAGGATATGCTGATTTCCGTTCTTGGAAAGATGCACGAAAACCTGATGGTGGCCGAGCAGCCGCAAAAATCGCCCGAAAGCGCCCCCGCCAAAACGAAAATGTCGAAAGACTGAATCAAGGCCCCGTATCATGACCGAGAAAAATGAAAATGCTGGCGCATCTGCCGGTAACGAACAGAATGTTGCCAAACGCAAGAATCGCTGGCTGCGTCCGGTGCTGCTTCTGGCAGGGCCGCTTGCGGTGATTGTTGGCGGGGCGTACTGGTATTATTCCGGCGGGCGGTTTGTCGGCACGGAAAACGCTTATATCCATGCTGACATGGTCGCGATCAGTCCACAGGTTGACGGGCCAATCAACGAAATCCTGATCCATGAAAATCAGCGGGTGGAAAAGGGAGACGTGTTGTTTCGCATTGATCCACGCCCCTATCAGATTGCGGTCGAACGTGCACACGCCGATCTTGCCGCCGCCGGGCAGGAGATAGCGGCGCTGAAGCAAAGCTATGAAGAGCTTCAGGGCAGTCTTGAACTAGCGAAGATCAATCTGGATTTTGCCAAAAAGAAATATGACCGGCAGGCGGCCTTGCGCAAAAGCAATGTGACGTCGCAGGCAACACTGGACGAAGCGCAAAACGCGCTTTTGGCGGCAAAACAGCGCATTGTCCTTGATCAGCGGGCGATGAAAACCACGTTGGCGAAACTTGGTGGCAGTTATGACACCCCGATCAAGGATCTACCGCAGTATCAGCAGGCGAAATACGCGCTTGAGCAGGCCGAACTTGACCTTGCTCATACCGAAATCACTGCACCGTTCCGTGGTGTGATCAGCAACAAACCCGAAGAAGGTGCCTATGTCAAAGCCGGGCAGGCGATGGCAAGCCTTGTTTCGAGCGATGCCATCTGGATTGACGCCAATTTCAAGGAAGTTGACCTGACTTATCTTGAACCGGGGCAGGAGGTCGAGATTTCGGTTGATGCCTATCCAGGCAAGGTTTGGCATGGCGCGGTTCATTCGGTTGCCCCGGCAACCGGTGCAGAATTTTCGGTGATTCCGGCCCAGAATGCGACGGGAAACTGGGTGAAGGTTGTGCAGCGGGTTCCGGTGCGGATCGCGGTTGATCTTGAAAATGGTGGTCCTGAATTACGGGCAGGCATGAGCACCGAGGTCGAGGTGGATACCCATCACATACGTGTACTGCCAGACTTTGCGACGACAGCACTTGACTGTATCGGTATCATTCAGGCCGATGACGGTTCCGTAGGGGCCGTGCAATGAATGCAGCCGCCACGGCGGCCAGCGAGACCACGCCGCTTGAACGCGGTCTGACCACCGTTTCGATCATGCTTGCAACAATCATGCAGGCGCTTGATACCACCATTGCAAACGTTGCCCTGCCACATATGCAGGGCAGCATGGCGGCCACCCAGGATCAGATTTCCTGGGTGCTGACATCCTATATTGTTGCCGCCGCGATCATGACGCCGCCGACCGGTTTTTTGGCCGCACGATTTGGTCGCAAGAAGCTGTTTCTGGTGTCGGTTACCGGTTTTACCATTGCCTCCATGCTGTGCGGGGCGGCGGTGTCGTTGCCCGAAATGGTGGTGTTTCGCCTTTTGCAGGGCGCATTCGGGGCCGGGCTGGTGCCGTTGTCGCAGGCAGTTTTGCTTGATACATACCCCAAGGAAAAACATGGCTCGGCCATGGCGATGTGGGGTATGGGCGTGATGCTTGGCCCGATCCTTGGCCCGACGCTGGGTGGGTATCTGACGGAATACTACAATTGGCGCTGGGTGTTTTACATCAACCTGCCGGTCGGGCTTTTGGCACTTGGCGGGATCATGGCGTTTGTGCCGGAAACCGATAAGCGCAACGGCCTGTCATTTGACTGGTTCGGTTTTGCGTTGCTGAGCCTTTCAATCGGCGCGTTGCAGATGATGCTGGACCGGGGGGAAAGCCAGAACTGGTTTTCGTCGATCGAAATCCTGATTGAAACGGGGTTGGCGGCGGTGTGCCTTTACATGTTCATCGTGCATATGTTCACCGCCAAAAACCCGTTTCTTGAGCCGGGCCTGTTTACCGACCGGAACTTTGTCATCGGCTTGTTCTTTATCTTTATCGTCGGTGTGGTGTTGCTGGCAACACTGGCCCTTTTGCCGCCGTTCTTGCAGAACCTGATGGGATATCCGGTGGTGACAGCGGGTATGTTGCTTGCGCCGCGCGGGGTGGGCACGATGATCGCGATGATGCTGGTCGGGCGTCTGATTGGCAAAATCGATATCCGGCTTTTGATCCTGTTTGGCCTGTTTATGACGGCACTTTCGCTTTATCAGATGATGGGCTTTACGACCGATGTCAGCGAATACATCATCATCCGCACCGGGATCATTCAGGGGATCGGGCTTGGTTTTATTTTTGTGCCACTCAGCACGATTACCTTTGCCACCCTTGATCCGCATTACCGTACCGAGGGTACGGCGATGTTCAGTCTGATGCGCAATATCGGATCAAGCATCGGCATTTCGGTGATGACCACGATGCTGACGCAGAATACGCAGGTGATGCATGCCAGTCTAGCCGCGACCCTGACGCCATTCCGGATGGCGTTGCAAAGCCCGTGGTTGCCCGAAAGCTGGGACTGGCAAACAACGACTGGGGCGATGGCGCTTAATAACGTCGTAACGGCGCAGGCAAATACGGTCGCCTATCTGAACGATTTTCAGGCGATGATGTGGATCGTGATTGCGGTTGTGCCCTTGTTGCTTTTGATGCAGGGGCCAAAGCGCAAGGCACCGTCGCGTGACGATCATATGGAAGTTATGGAATAGACCAAATCAAGCCCCCTGCGCATAAGGCAGGGGGCTTTCTGGTTAACGGGCGATCATGCTTTCGCTTCTGTTGCAGCGGATTTATCGACTTTGCGGATTTCGCCGCGTTCGATCTTGTCCCAGTACTGGTTCACTTCGCCGCGCACGACCGACATCAGCAGATAAAGGCCGATGATATTTGGGATAGCCATGGCAAAGATCATGGAATCCGAGAAGTCGATGACAGGGCCAAGGCTCATGCTCGCACCCACGATGACGCACAGGCAGAAGAACAGCTTGAAGATGATTTCCTTGCCTTTGCCTTCACCGACCAGATAGGTCCAGGCTTTCAAGCCGTAATAGGACCATGACAGCATGGTTGAAAAGGCAAACAGGACCACGGCAAGTGCCAGTACCAGCGGGAACCATGTAAAGGCCGATGCGAATGCCGCCGAGGTCAGTTCAACACCGGTCAGGCCGGAATTGAGTTCACCACTAATCGTGATGACAAGAGCGGTCATGGTGCAGATCACGACTGTATCGATAAACGGTTCAAGCAGGGCGACATAGCCCTCGGTCACGGGTTCCTTGGTTCGTACTGCTGAATGGGCGATGGCAGCCGAACCGATCCCGGCTTCGTTGGAAAATGCTGCGCGTTTGAAGCCCTGTATCAGCGCCCCGACAAAACCACCGGCCACACCAGCCCCGGTGAAGGCCCCGACGAAAATGTCGCTAAACGCCTGACCGACCATGCCGATATTGCTGATGATGATGACCAGCCCGGCAGTGACATAAATTACTGCCATGAAAGGCACGATTTTTTCAGTGACCTTGGCAATCGATTTGATGCCGCCAATAATGACCGAGCCGACAATGACAGCCATGATCAGGCCAAACAGCCAGCCGCTTCCGGCAAGGAAGCTATCGGCACCGCCTGTGACGTTAACGATTTGCTGAAACGCCTGATTGGATTGGAACATGTTCCCGCCCCCAACAGCCCCGCCGATGCAGCAGACTGAAAAGATGATGGCAAGCGCCTTGCCCAGTCCGGGCTTGCCTTTTTCAGCCAACCCCTTGGACAGGTAATACATTGGCCCGCCCGACACGCGCCCGTCAGGATATTCATTACGATATTTAACCCCCAGGGTGCATTCGGTGAATTTCGATGCCATACCCATCAGCCCGGCAAGGATCATCCAGAATGTCGCCCCCGGTCCGCCGATGGAAACCGCGACAGCAACACCGGCGATATTCCCAAGGCCGACGGTGCCCGACAGGGCCGTTGCCAGTGCCTGAAAATGCGACACTTCGCCTGCATCGTCGGGATGCGAATAGTCCCCTTTGACCAACGATATAGCATGGCCGAATTTGCGGAACTGCACGAAGCCGAAATAAAGCGTGAAAATGGCGGCGGCAATCACAAGCCAACCGACGATCAGGGGGAAATCGATGCCTGCAACGGGGATTGAATAGAAAATTGTACCGGCAATGATATTTGAAATCGGTGCAACGGTTTCGTTGATTCGCTGGTCAAGCGTCCCTTCCTGCGCCATCGCCATGAAGGGGAAAATAGTCGCGGTTATACCCGCGGCCCACGCCGGGACTTTGTACTGGCAAGACATGAGAACTCTCCGATTTTGATTGTTTTATGTTTTGACTGCAAACCCGGTGGTGTTCAGGGCACCACGGTGACGGGCACGGGACTGGCCTGAACCAGAGTCAGGGCAAGGCTGCCCAATAATCGCGCGCCAAGGGCTGTGCCGCCCTTTCGGCCAAGGACGATCTGCGTCGCCTTCTTTTCCTTGGCGATCTGGCAGATCAGTTCGCCGGAATGGCCGTATCTGACCTCGTAGGTCATGGGAATATTGCGGTCGGTAAAAACACGAAGTGCCGGGGCAAGGGTGGCCTCGGCACGGGAAAGTTCTTCGGTTCGGCGTTGATGGCGTTCTTCAAGTTCCTGGGCCGACAGAAAGCTGTATGGCGACCATTCAAGAACGTAAATGACATGAACCGGGCATCCTTCGGCGGCGGCCCGGTTAGCGGTAAATTGCACCGCGCGGTCAGCGGCCTCTGTCCCGTCATAGCCAATCAGGATCGGCTTCACGGATGGTGTCTGTGACATGGTGAAGTCCCTTTTTGCGATGGTTGTTCGTTGTCGGTTTTTCACTCCCGTTACGCCGGATTTGATCCGGTCTTGTCGGCTTGTCGCCTTTTCCAATGATACGATTTTATGACAAGTAATTTTCCCCAAAGTTGATTTGATGTTTGGGTAATTTCACCTAATATTGCCAAGTTGATAGGAAATAAGGTTTCAATAGAGGGTTCAAATGGGTGTTTTGGACAAGATTGATCTGGCCGTGCTGCGTGAAGTGGCGGTGAATGGCCGGATAACGGTTACCGATCTGGCGTATCGGGTCGGGCTTTCAAAAACGCCCTGTGCGTTGCGTTTGCGCAGGCTTGAGGAAAGCGAGCATATCCTTGGGTATCGCGCGATCCTGCATCCGGAAAAAATGGGGGCCAGTCATATCGCCTTTGTGCAGGTAATCCTGACCGATACCAAGACCGAGGCGCTTAATGCGTTTAACAAGGCTGTCCGCGACGTCCCTGAAATCGAACAATGCCACATGATCGCCGGGGCCTTTGATTACCTGATCAAGGTGCGCAGCCGCGATATTGGCGATTATCGTCGTGTGCTGGGCGAAAAGATTTCCGAACTGCCCTATGTCTCGCATACTTCGACCTTTGTCGTGATGGAAGCGGTCAAGGACAGCTATTCGTTATAGCTTTCCGGCTGTCGGAAGATGAAAAGCGCAGAAATGCAGGATGAAACTGCAAGTTTAATTGCGTGCATTTTTAATCTTGACCAAATGATCAGGATTGGACATGCTGTATAGGTCAGAGAGAGGCATCTGTACGCGCTATCAAACGGGAATAACCCGAACTCCATAAAAGCGCGGCAGATCGAATACTGGGAAACAGTTCGGCGGTAAGCCGGACGGATACGCCAAGAATGTCATTGATAGAAGACCCAGAGTTGGGCGGGCCCGCCTGCCCACATACGCCATAAATCCATCCGAAGCCCTTTGCGGCTTACATGGCGGCTGGTCTTTTGAGGATGCCATTCTTGTTTTGTCTCTCGCTGACGCCAGGAGAGGACGCCTTTTTGGCAGGGAGACAAAACATGACCATCTTGCAGGGCAAGCAAGTTTCGAAATCGGGTGTGATCCACGGTGTTGGCCATAACGATGCTGATGACGGCTTTTCCGATCTGCATCCGCCTTATTCCACCTTGCAGGCCATGGCCGAAAGCAATCGCTGCCTGTATTGCTATGACGCGCCGTGCGTTACGGCATGCCCGACATCAATTGATATTCCGGGCTTCATCCGCAAAATCAGCACCGGGAATCCGGACGGAGCGGCCAAAACCATCCTGTCGGCCAATATCATGGGTGGCACCTGCGCGCGTGCCTGCCCGACGGAAGTGCTGTGCGAACAGGCCTGTGTGCGCAATGTTTCCGAAGATGTCGCCGTTGAAATTGGCAGTTTGCAACGTTTTGCCGTCGATCATCTGATGGCGCGGGCTGATTTGCCCCATCCGTTCAAACGTGCACCTTCGACCGGCAAGCAGATTGCAGTGGTCGGCGCTGGTCCAGCGGGGCTTTCGTGTGCGCACCGGGCGGCGATGCTGGGTCATGATGTGACAGTATTCGAAGCCAAGGCAAAGCCGGGCGGGCTTAATGAATATGGTCTTGCGGCTTACAAAATGACCGATGACTTCGCCCAGCGCGAGGTTGAATTCCTTTTGGGCATTGGTGGCATCCGGATCGAATACGGCAAGGCACTTGGCCGTGACATCAATCTT
>CAMPHD010000008.1 GCA_946885765.1 uncultured Thalassospira sp. | reverse complement strand
CTTGGCCGTTTGAACCTCGTAAAGAACGCCATGACCCTGATCGACGCCGAAACCGCCGACAGCCTTTACGCCCAGATGGGCCCGGGCCTTGAAATGTCCGGCGGATCTGCTGGCAACACCATGGCAGGCATTGCCGCCCTTGGTGGTAAGGGTGCCTATATTGGCAAGGTGCGGAACGACCAGCTTGGCGAGGTTTTCAGCCACGATATCCGGGCCATAGGGGTTTCCTTTAACTCGACCCCCACAACAACCGGCTCACCGACGGCACGTTGCCTGATCTTTGTCACCCCGGACGGGCACCGCACCATGAACACTTTCCTTGGTGCATGCACGGAACTTGGTCCGGATGATATCGATGCCGAACTGATCGCATCGGCCAAGATTATATATATGGAAGGCTATCTTTGGGATCGTCCGGAAGCCAAGGAAGCCTTTATCAAGGCGGCCAAGATTGCCCATGAAGCTGGCCGTCAGGTTTCAATCAGCCTGTCTGATTCCTTCTGCGTTGATCGCCATCGCGAATCATTCCGCGAGCTGGTTCACAATCATATCGATGTACTGTTTGCCAACGAAGACGAGATCAAATCGCTTTACGAAGTCGATACCTTTGAAGAAGCTCTCGCCGAAGTTCGCACCCATTGCAAGGTCGCAGCCCTGACCCGCAGCGAAAAAGGCTCCGTCATCGTCTCGGGGAACCAAGTCATCGAAGTCGATGCCGAACCGGTTGCCCATGTGGTCGACACCACTGGCGCAGGTGACCTTTTTGCATCGGGCTTCCTTTATGGATACACCCGTGGTGATGATCTCGCGACCTGTGGTCGCCTTGGCTCGATCTGCGCTGCCGAGGTAATTTCACACATGGGCGCCCGTCCGGATACGGACCTTAAGGAACTGGTCGCGAAGACTCTTTGATCGCTAACCAGCCTGACGCGATAAAATTCACGGGACGGCAACATTTGTTTGCCGCCCCGTGAATTTTGTATCAATTGCCGGTATTCTGCGGTTTTGCAATGCACACAAAGATTGACTTTCTCCAGTTAATGGCGCAAGAACCCGGCATTGCATAAAAATCAACCCCGCATGTCATGCACGAGGCTGGTCTTTCGCCTCGACATTGGCTATGACAGGGCGGCTTTCGAGCCAGGCTGCAATTTGTCTTTTGGGCCAGTAAACATTCAGCATGTGCTACACGACGCAAATTGCGCGGGTTTGACCTTGCCGACCGAACGACATCGGTCTTAGGCGGCTGAATATCTACTGGCCTTGAAACTTTTACTGACCGATGCGCAAGGGGCATATCCCGGCGCGCGGCATTTTTATTCTGGAGTCCGCGCCAATGAACTTGCGCAATATCGCCATTATCGCCCACGTCGACCATGGCAAAACCACCCTTGTTGACGCGATGTTCCGTCAGTCGGGTGTTTATCGTGACAACCAGCGTGTTGATGAACGCGCAATGGACAGTAACGACCTGGAACGTGAACGCGGCATTACCATTATGGCAAAACCGACTGCCATTCAGTGGGGCGACACCCGCATTAACATCGTCGACACCCCGGGCCACGCCGATTTCGGCGGTGAAGTCGAACGTATTTTGTCGATGGTTGACGGCGTTGTTCTGCTGGTTGACTCGGCCGAAGGCCCGATGCCGCAGACCAAGTTCGTTCTTGGCAAGGCTCTTAAGCTCGGTCTGAAGCCGATTGTGATCATTAACAAGATCGACCGTCCGGACCAACGCGCCGAAGAAGTCCTTGACGAAATCTTCGATCTGTTCGTTTCGCTTGAAGCCAATGATGAACAGCTCGACTTCCCGACCCTTTATGCATCTGGCCGAGACGGCTGGGCTGCCGAAGCCCCGGAAGGCCCGAAAGAAAACCTGACACCGCTGATGAACCTGGTACTGAACTATGTTCCGGCACCGAAGGCAGAAGTTGACGCGCCGTTCGCAATGATTGCGACCATGCTTCATGCTGACAACTTCCTTGGTCGTATCCTGACCGGTCGTGTCGCACAGGGCCGCGCAAAACTTAACATGCCGGTCAAGGTCCTGCGTGGTGACGGCACTGTTGAAACCGGTCGTCTGTCGAAACTGATGGGCTTCCGCGGTCTTGACCGTGTTCCGCAGGAAGAAGCTGTTGCCGGCGACATCATCGCGATTGCCGGTCTGACGGATGCAACCGTGGCTGACACCATCTGCGCACCGGAAGTCACAAGTTCTATTTCCAGCCAGCCGATTGATCCGCCGACCCTTGCCATGACCTTCTCGGTCAACAACTCGCCACTCGCAGGCCAAGAAGGCGACAAGGTTACCTCGCGCATCATCCGTGCGCGCCTGGAACGCGAAGCCGAAGGCAACATCGCCATCAAAATCAGCGAAACCGAAGACAAAGATGCCTTCGAGGTTGCCGGTCGTGGTGTACTTCTGCTTGGCGTTCTGATCTAGACCTTGCGCAGGGTAGGATTTGAACGGTCGATCTCGCGTCCGCGCGTTATGATCAAGGAAATCGACGGCGTCATGTCCGAGCCGTTCGAAGAAGTTCAGGTTGACGTTGACGAAGAATTCGCCGGTTCCGTTGTTGAAAAAATGAGCCTGCGCAAAGCCGAAATGACCGACATGCGGTCTTCCGGTGGCGGCAAGACCCGTATTCTGTTCCTGGCCCCTTCACGTGGCCTGATCGGTTATCACGGTGAATTCCTGACCGATACCCGTGGTACCGGCGTGATGAACCGCGTGTTCCATTCCTATGGTCCGGTTAAAGGTTCGATTGCTGGTCGTCGTAACGGCGTTCTGATTTCAAACGATCAGGGCGATGCGGTTGCCTATGCCCTTTGGGGCCTCGAAGATCGTGGCGCAATGTTCATCGAACCGGGCGCACGTGTCTATGAAGGCATGATCATCGGCGAACACAACCGCAACAACGACCTTGAAGTTAACATTCTCAAGGGCAAAAAACTGACCAACGTCCGTGCATCGGGCAAGGATGACGCGATCACCCTGACCCCGCCGCGTCGTATGTCGCTTGAAGAAGCGCTGGCTTATATCCAGAACGACGAACTGGTCGAAGTTACCCCACAAAGCATCCGTATTCGCAAGCTGCACCTCGATCCGAACGTGCGCAAACGCGAAAGCCGCAAATCGGAATCCGAAACCGTTTAAACGGTTCCGAACCGGATTTGAAAGGCCGACCCCACCCGGGTCGGCCTTTTTTGGTTTCAAGGTTAAAATTGTGCACGCCATTTCGTTTCGGCATTCTTTAACCTGTTTCCCCTACCTTCGGGCACGGTTGCATTCAATCGGGGAAAATCCATGCACAACACCGCTACCGCCATGCGCAGTTGGGGTGAATCATTTCGTGCCTTTATCCACCCACGCGTAATCACCATGCTGTTTATGGGTTTATCGGCCGGGATTCCGATCTTGCTGATCTTTTCCACCCTGTCGATCTGGTTGCGTGAAGCCGGCGTGGACCGTTCGACCGTGACCTATTTCAGTTGGGCAGCCCTTGGATATTCTTTCAAATTTGTCTGGGCACCGCTGATTGACCGGTTGCCCTTCCCGGTTTTGCATGGCGTGCTCGGTCGCCGCAGAAGCTGGCTGATCATCGCCCAATGCGGCATCATCGGTGCTATCCTGTGGATGGGCTTTACCGATCCGGCCCAAAACCTGACCATGATGGCCTTTGCTGCCGTTGCGCTTGGCTTTGCCTCTGCCACCCAAGATATCGTCATTGATGCCTATCGTATCGAAGCCGCCGATCCCGATCTGCAAGCGATGATGAGTTCATCCTATATCGGTGGCTATCGCATCGGGATGATTATTGCCGGTGCCGGCGCATTAACCATTGCCGGTCTGTTCGAGGCCGAAGGCATTTATGAACCGCTGGCCTGGACGGTTGCCTATGGCTGCATGGCGCTGGCGATGGGGATCGGCGTGATCACCACCTTGCTTATTCGCGAACCGGTTGTAAACCGTATCGACAGCAAATATTTCCACAAAACATCGGATTATGGTCGTTTCCTTTTGATGTTCTTACTGACCGTGATCGCCTTTATCATCGCCAATATTTATGCCAGCAATCTGACCGACCCGTTGAAAACCGACTTAACCGAAGGCGGCATGATTGGCGAGCTCGCAGGTTTCATTACCGGGACCGTCAGACTGGTAATTTCAGTTGCAGCGGCAATCCTTGTCGCATGGCTGACAACCCGTATTGGCGTCACGCCAACCGGCATGGTGCAGGAAACCTATATCGCCCCGGTAAAGGATTTCATTGATCGTTATGGCAAGGCCGCCATCGTCGTGCTGGTCCTGATTGGCGTCTATCGTATTGCCGATATTGTCATGGGGGTCATGGCCAATGTTTTCTATACCGATCTCGGCTTTTCCAAGGAAGAGATCGCTGCGGTTTCCAAGACACTTGGCCTGTTCATGACCATTGTCGGCAGTTTCTTGGGCGGACTTTTGTCAGTTCGCTATGGCGTAGTGCGCATTCTGTTTCTGGGTGCACTTCTGTCGGCCATGACCAACATCCTGTTTGCGATCATGGCCCATCTGGGGCCGGATACAGTAATGTTTGCCGCCGTGATTATGGCTGACAGCCTCTCGGGTGGTCTCGCAACGGCAGCCTTCATCGCCTACCTCTCAGGCCTGACCAACATTTCCTTTACCGCCATGCAATATGCGATTTTCAGTTCGATCATGACGCTGTTCCCCAAAATCCTGGCCGGTTTCTCGGGTACTGCGGTCGATGCGGTCGGTTACAGCTGGTTCTTTATCGGTACGGCTCTGATCGGTATTCCTGTCTTGTATCTGGTGGTTCTGGCCGGTCGAATGACGGCATTGAATGCTGCCGAAAAGGTTGATGCCAAGGCCGCAGAAAATAGCGAAGGCTGAGTTCCGACTTATTCAGAGACAAAAGAAAACCGGACGCCGCGTTAACGGCATCCGGTTTTTCGATATCTGCTGTTGCCGGACTTGCACCCGGTCAATTGCGCGTTCAGGCGGCCTGTTCAGCTTCATCCTGGGTCAGCAATGCATAGATCGCATCGGCTGAACCTGCACCGCGCAACTTGTCACACATGCCCTGATTACGCAGCAGGCGGGAAATCCGCGCCAGCGCTTTCAGATGATCAGCACCAGCTTCTTCCGGCGCAATCAGCATGCAGAACAAATCGACAGGATGTTCATCCACGGCATCGAACTCGATCGGGTTCTGCGCACGCGCAAAGATCATGTGCAACCGGTCGAGATCAGCCAGCTTGCCATGCGGAATCGCGACACCACCACCTACGCCGGTGCTGCCAAGTTTCTCACGATCAAGCAGAACGGAAAAAATTTCGCCTGCTTCACGTCCGGTGACGTCGGCTGCCTTTTCGGCAAGTTCCTCAAGGACAGCTTTTTTCGCACCGGACCGCAAGGCCGGTATTACCCCAGAAGGGGAAAGAATCGATGATATGTCCATTTTTCGCGTTGCGTTGTTTGGCTCGGAAGAATCTGTATCCGTCACGCTGCACCAACCTCCTTATCGGATGGGTCTAGCCAGCCGATATTGCCGTCAGCACGACGATACACAACATTCAATCCGCCATGTTTGCCATTCCGGAACATAAGCGCCGGAATGTCCCCCAAGTCGAGCCGCATAACAGCTTCTCCAACAGAGAGCGTGTCAATGCGATCCGGTGTTTCAGCGACGATCACCGGCTCAAAGCCGTTGAGATGTTCGTCCTCTGAATGGTCTTCATCTTCCTGTGCGATCACATAATGTGTCGCATCAATTCTTGCCTGCTCATACTGATCACGGTTGGCATTATGGTGATCACGCAATCGCCGCTTGTAACGTCGCAATTGTTTGGCGACCCGATCACAGGCGGAATCAAAAGCAGGATACACTTCATTCGCCGATGCCTTCGCCTGAACCAACATGCCTTTGCCGACATGGACCGATATCTGCGTGATATAGAGATGCGCCTGTTTGGTGATGGTCACCGTGGCCTCGATCGCGTGATCGAAATATTTCTCTACCGCAGGGTCCAACGTCTCGACGACGTGTTGACGGAGTGCGTTACCAACGTCGAGTTGCTTACCAATAACCGTAATTTGCATGGATCGCCTATCCCCAGTTGAGTGACTTCCCAGTACATATGGACCTTCAGTGCCCCTCAATCAGGAGGCCGCACCATATTCCCTCGTTAATGCCAAGTCAACATTTGGGTATTATTAGTTAATATACAATACCTTAGGGTATATTTTGCAGTGTTTGACCGGCTAGGAAACCCGCGACTTTTTTTCGCGCCGTCGCTGGACCGACGAGGGAATTCTCATCGCTTCACGGTATTTTGCCACTGTTCGGCGGGCGATGTCGATCCCTTCCTTTTGAAGCAGCTCGACAAGTTTGTCATCGGACAAAATCTTTTTCGGATCTTCCCCATCTATCAATGACTTGATCCGATGCCGAACAGATTCAGAAGAATGTGCATCACCCCCGTCCGCAGACGAAATTGCCGTGGTGAAAAAGTATTTCAGCTCATAAACACCACGCGGGGTCGCCATGAACTTGCCATTGGTCACCCGTGACACCGTGCTTTCATGCATGCCTATTGCTTCGGCGATATCGCGCAGGATCAGCGGACGCAAATGCGATACGCCGTGATTGAAAAATCCGTCCTGCTGACGCACGATCTCACTCGCGACTTTCATGATCGTGGTTGCACGTTGATGCAGGGCCTTTACCAGCCAGTTGGCTGTTTGCAGTCTCTCGCTCAGGAAATTGCGCTCCTCACGGTTACGCAAGCCCTGCCCGATCTGTACGGCGTAATCCTCGTTCACCAGAACACGCGGCAATGCCTCGCTGTTCAACTCCAGATGCCAGTTGCCATTTCCGGCCGCACGCATCAGTACATCGGGGATTACCGGCGTTGCCGGTTCTCCGTCAGCCGTTCGTCCCGGACGTGGATCAAGTGTACGGATTTCGACAAGCATATCTGAAAGATCGTCGGCATCGACCCCGCAAATTCGGCGCAGACGATCAAATTCGCGCCGGGCAAGCAAATCCAGATTGGCAAGCAAAGCCGCCATTGCCGGATCGAATCGATTGCGTTCACGCAATTGCAGTTCGAGACATTCAGCAAGATTGCGGGCAAAAATGCCAACCGGCTCGAATCCCTGCATGGCTTCGAGCACGCGCAAGACATCCCTCATATCGCATTCAAGAGATTCGGAGACTTCTTCCAGTGGCCCCCCCACATAACCGCTGTCATCAAGCATATCGATCAGATAACTGCCGATCATGCGTGAAGCGGCATCAGCAAAGGCAATATTGAGCTGATCGTCAAGCAACTGTCTCAGGGTCGCCTGATCGGCCAGGGTCTGTTCGAGCCCCGGTAAATCCTCGCCGCTGCCACCGCCGCCTGTTCCACCGCTGTAGGGTGCCGAATAATCATGATTTCCGGCAACAGGGGCACCATCGGAACTGATTTCACCTTCGCCATTATAAAGGGCGTCCGGCGCACAATCGAGAGGCCCGGAATCGTCAGTACTCATGGTTTCACTGGATGTCAGCCGGTCAGTGCCGAAACGGTCCTCGCGATCCGAAAAATCATCGTTTGTACGGGAATCGATGCCCTGATCACCATTGCCGACCGCTCCGTCGCCGGTTTCGGCAAAGGACTGGCCGGGATCAACACGTTCCAGAAGCGGGTTTTCCAACAACTCGCTATCAATGAAATTGGAAAGTTCGATGTTGTTAAATTGCAGCAGTTTGATCGCCTGCTGCAATTGAGGCGTCATAACAAGAGACTGGGACTGACGAAGATCAAGCCGCGCCTTCAGGGCCATTATGAACTACCCCGTGTCAATCCGAACCCCCCAAGAAGCAGGTGTGTCATCAAAGGCTGAAACGATCGCCCAGATAAACCCTTCTGACATCGTCATTCCTGACGATTTCATCGGGACCACCTTCCATCAAAACCCGACCGTCATGCAAGATATATGCCCGGTCAATGATGTCCAGAGTCTCGCGCACATTGTGGTCAGTAATCAAGACCCCAATGCCACGATCTTTCAGATGACGTACAAGATCGCGAATATCACCGACCGCAATCGGGTCAATACCAGCAAGCGGTTCGTCCAACAGAACGAAATTCGGGTGGGCTGCAAGGGCACGTGCAATCTCGCAACGACGGCGTTCCCCGCCCGACAGGGCGAGGGCCGGAGTCCGGCGCAAATGCTCGATGGCAAACTCTGCCAGAAGGTCTTCCAGATTCTGCTCGCGCTTGATCCGGTCGTCCTCGACAACCTCAAGCACGGCCATGATGTTCTGCTCGACTGTCATACCGCGGAAAATGGATGCTTCCTGCGGCAGATAACCGATTCCCATGCGGGCACGCTGATACATCGGCATCATGGTGATATCCCGCCCGTCCAGCGAAATATTACCCCGATCCGGAGAAATCAGACCCGTGATGATATAAAAACTGGTGGTCTTGCCTGCGCCATTCGGCCCCAGAAGGCCGACGGCTTCACCGCGCTGTACCGACATTGATACATCTTTCAGTACCGGGCGCTTCTTGAAACTTTTGCCAAGATTGTGCGCGACCAGCCCCTTGTTGGCTGTTACAAGTCGCGGGCCAGTACCCGAGGATGCATTACTGCCACTGCCAGCCTTGTTCGCATGTGTACTGTCGGATTTTCCGCTTTTGCGCGACCAGAACAAATTCCCGACCCTTCGTCAGTTGCCATTCCCGGATTGACCCGGGCTGTTTTCTTCGTCTTTTTCCGGCACAAGCAGGCCGCGGACGCGGCTTTTGCCATCGCCATTTTCGTTGGCGGTCAATCGGCTGACACCTGTATTCAGGTCAACCACAGCACGATCACCATTCAACTGGTTTTCGCCGCGTGTGATCTTAACCGATCCGACAAGGGTTGCGATACCCGTTTTCGCATCGTAAACGCCTTGATTGCCAACCACAAAGTCCGTGGGCGTGCGGATGGTCACATTCCCGTCGCCGTCAATGCGGCTGAGTTCATTTTCGCCATTATCGCCAGCCTCAAACCGTGCAGTCAAAACATCGGCACGAAGGGTACGATCCTCGGCAACAGCTACCGCATCACCACGCGCTACTGCCATGCGCTCGGTTTCCCAGTATTCTAGGCTTTCCTCGGCCGTCAGTGTCTCGGTCGGGGTTTTGTATTGCAAATTATCCCCCGTCAGGACAACCACAGCATCATCAATATCATAGATAGCCTGATCGCCCGTCGCGACATCGGTTTCCGATGACAGTTTGACATTACCGGTCGCGATGATGCGGTAAATCTCGCTTTGACCATCGCTATCCCGATAAAGGGCCCGCAATTCATCTGCATCAACGCGTGAATTGCCGCGTTTGGCAACTGCATTGCCACGTGCAATCAAAACCTGCTCGTTGCGACGCCACTCAATGCCGTTATCGGACTCGACCTCTAGCCCACCACCACCATTCTGGGCAAGGCCAAGCGGATCAGCTTGTACGACCGCGCACGGAACCATCACCGCACCACCCAAAACTGCTGCCATCAAAAAACGACGCATCGCAAAAGGCGCAATTGCGATCATGATTTCCCTTTCAATGCACTATCGAAGATCACCAGACGGGCATTGCCCAAAAAGCGGATCACAGCCCCCTTGTCTTCAAGCTCGAAGCCGGTATCTGATTTGATCGTTCCAAACGGTCCCTGCCCGTCAACAGGCTCGTTGCCTTTGGCACTTCCGTTACTCAATGCAATCTCGGCCTGCTCGGTATGAATTTCGAACCCCTGATCGTGATACATATTCACAGTTCCGACCAGATCGAGGAGCTCGTCGCTTTCGGTGTAGAATCCCTTATCCGCGGTCAGTGCAATCCAGGACCCGTCCTCAAGCGTGATATCAGCCTGCGGCGCATCCAGACGCACATGTGCCAGGCGGTCTTGGTTTTCGGGTTGTTCGACGGCTTCATTGGCCGTCACGGTAAAAGGCTGCCGGTTACTGTCCACGCCAAAAAAGCGTGGATTACTCATGGTAACATTTTCCATCAGATCGTCGGGTGTAGTCGAAAAGCCAAGGCGAAAACCGCTTTCCTGAACTTTTTCGATCTGGGGCCATAGCACGACAAGTGCGACAAGCGTTGCCGCAATCAGGGGCAGAACCAGCTTGAGCATATTAACGATCGTTCGGCGAAACGGATTGATCCGCACATCGCGCCGGCCGGACGGCAGGTGATCGTTCATGCGCGCTGTGCGTGCTGCCCGTTCGACCTCTGCCTTCCGATCCTCACTCATGGATTACGCAACCCCCAGACGCAGAAGGTCGTGAATATGAACAAGTCCCACCGGTTTGCCGATATCGTCGACAACAAACAGGGCCGTGATGCTGCGATCATTCATAACGGCAAGTGCCTCGACCGCCAGAAGATCGGGTCTGGTCGCCCTGGGATTGCGTGTCATAACGTCGGCAACCCGCATCGCCACCAGATTGTCCGCCATATGACGACGCAAATCGCCATCAGTCACAATACCGGTCATCTTGCCATCAACATCAAGCACACCGACACAGCCAAACGATTTTCCGGTCATGATCACCAATGCTTCAGACATCAAGGCGTCTTCGCCGATCAACGGAATATCGGCCACACCATGCATGACGTCGCTAACATGCAGCAACCGCTGCCCCAGTTTACCGCCGGGGTGGAAAGTACGGAAATCATCGGCGCTAAAGCCACGACGTTCCATCAGCGTCACGGCAATTGCATCTGCAAAGGCCAGCATCGCCGTTGTCGAGGTCGTCGGTGCCTGTTTGTTGGGGCATGCTTCCGGACTGTTGGGCAGGATCAGCGGATAGTCGGACTGCATTGCCAACGAGCTTTCCGGGCGACGGGTCATCCCGATCAGCGGAACATTAAAACGTCTGGTATAGGCAATGATATCGGACAATTCCGGCGTTTCACCAGAATTCGACAGGGCAAGCACCGCATCGTTCTTGCCGATCATGCCCAGATCGCCATGGCTGGCTTCGGCCGGATGGACAAAGAAAGATGGCGTCCCGGTTGAAGCAAAGGTCGCAGCAATTTTCTTGGCGATATGACCGCTTTTTCCCATGCCGGTCACGACCAAACGACCTGCAAGACTTTCAATCAGATCAATTGCCTTGCAAAAATCACCATTTAGCGATTCCGAAAGATCACGCAGCGCATCCGCTTCAATCGCCAAAACCCGGCGGGCGACCTCAATATCCTTTTCCGCTGCCGGTTCGGGTGTGTTTTGCAGTTTCGGGGTCACTGTCATCGGTTTCTTTTTCATTTCCCTGCAACAGCATTCCAGAAATGTTCACAGGGAAGAGGTGGGCGGGAATATCTGTGCTGGCAAGCCAAGAAAGCCAATATGTACCTGCTCTTCAACATGGTCAATTCCCATACCCGAAGCCGGTTTACACAGAATTAACATCGCAGGCCTGCGGCGCAAAAATATGATGGATAAAATCAGTTGGCAAAAGGACGAACTTAGTGTGCGAAAATATCCGTCTCTTCCCAGCCCGAAAGATCCAGCGTCGCCCGTATCGGCAGGAATTCAAAGCAGGCTTGCGCCAGTTCGGTACGGCCTTCTCGCGCCAAACGACGATCAAGCTCTTCCTTGGCCTTGTGCAGATACAGCACATCGGATGCGGCATAGGCGATCTGTTCGTCTGAAAGATCGGCCGAACCCCAGTCAGAACTTTGCTGCTGCTTGTCCAGATTAACGCCAGCCAATTCGCGTACGAGATCCTTCAGGCCGTGACGGTCAGTATAGGTGCGCACCAGTTTCGATGCGATCTTGGTGCAGTAGACCGGTGCGCACCGCACACCAAGATATTTATCCATCACCGCAATATCGAACCGCCCAAAGTGAAACAGCTTCAGAACCGACGGATCAGCCAAAAGCTTCTTAAGATTGGGCGCCTCGTAATTTTCCCCGTCAAACTTCACCAGATGGGCATCACCATCACCAGCCGAGAGTTGAACAACGCACAGACGATCACGGTGCGGATTTAGGCCCATGGTTTCGCTGTCAATGGCAACGACTTTGCCAAGATCAAGCCCGTCGGGCAAATCTCCATGATGGAGGAAATTGGTCATCGCAATTCTCCAGAATGCTGGTTTGGCCCTGTCTTAACACAGCATCCTCGCCGTCGCGATGTAAAAGAGACACCGCATCGCATGTTTTGTATCCGCTATTGAATAGAGATTTTCTTAAACACAAAGGAGAACCATGCCATCACGGTTTGGCTGGCCTCCTGATGCCGGAAAGATTTTGAAAAACAGATGCAAAACGGCTCAAATCCGCCGAATCATTCCGACCAAGACCAATTTTATGTGCCAGGTAACGAAGTTCGAGATCAGATTTATTGAAGGGCGCACCATCACGTTTAGCTTTGCGTGCCGCCGAAATGCACTTGCCGAATATTTTGCGACGCTTGTCAGCTGCTATCTCGGGATGCGCACGCAAAAAATTCGCGTAGGTCAAGAAACGATCATGATGCTGCTGCATTTTATTCGCCGAAAGATGACTGCCCGCATCGGGAATGGCGGTCACAATCATTTTGGCATCAATCATCCGGCGCGCATGTAACGACAATCGCAACGGCAGGGATTCATCCTGAATAAAAACATCGGGGTCGCATCCTCCCGCCCGCTCGAACAGTACCCGCTCCACCAGCCACGTCATCCGCACCATGCCGCGCCCTAAAATACGGCCCAAGGCGTCATCAAATGTCTTTACATCAATATCATTGCCGATCATCCCGGCTTTCGCCTGCTCGATTGGCGTGTCGGTTTTTCGTCCCCTGCCATGCACCATGTCGGCGTCATGATCGTGCGCCAGATCCAGCATCACCGCAATCGCATCAGGTGCCAGCAACTCATCGCAATCAAACAGCGCAAGGTATTTTCCCTGCGCCTGTACCGCTCCCTGATTAAGCCGGATTGCCGGACCGGCGTTGGCATCGTTGGCAATCACCCGGACAAAATCATGTTTTGCCGCCAAGCTGTCCAGTACCGAACGGGATGCATCGGTTGAGGCATCATCAATGAAGATCACCTCACGCGAAAACTTCCCCTGCTGCGCAAGGAGGCTCGCAAAAAAATATGGCAAGGCCGTCGCCTTGTTATAGACCGGCAAAATAAAACTGACGTCAGGTACCGTGCCATCAGGGCGAGAAGAAATCATTCCGACTCTCTGCTATGCGGGTGCTCCGCCGTCTTATCACAGCCGTCAGCCAGCCGCGACGCAAAAGTCATGTTCTGCAAGGCTTTTGCCAAACCCCAAAACGACAATACCCCAGTACACGATCAAGTGTACTGGGGTATGGTGCCCAGGAGAAGACTCGAACTTCCACGACCTTGCGGCCACTGGCACCTGAAGCCAGCGCGTCTACCAATTCCGCCACCTGGGCATAGGGGCTTGTGGTATTCGTCCCGGATTTTCCGACCGGAACGGGGCGCAATATACGCTGCCAAATTCCAGTGTCAACAACCTTTTTGACGCTTTTGCGAAACGGCTCGGCGAAACCCGGTCACAGCAACAAAGCACTGGAAAATTCTTGGAATTCCGACCTGTCCGACATCACGCCGAATGGTCGAACAAGTATCGAAGAACCCCATTCAAACGGTTTCTCCCCTGATCGGTTGCACGCAAACCGGACAGGTCACAAACCAGATCGCCAGAAACGATCAGGGTTTCAAGCCGCTCCGAATCCAGTGCTTCACGTGGGCCTTTACCAATGATCCGTTCAAAGCGCGCCGTTGGAATGGCTTCATTAAGGCGCAGCCCCATCATCACCATTTCGATCAATCGTTCACCGGCTGCCAATGCCGTTTCTTCCTGCGTGCCATGCCCCTGCTTTTCCACCCGATCCAGCCAGATTTCCGGCACACGATGACGGCGTACCGCCATCGGTTTTATGCTGCCATCAGGCTGGATAACCGCTTCGCGGCCATGCGCCCCCGGCCCAACACCAAGATAATCGCCATAACGCCAATACACCAGATTATGGCGGCTTTCCTGCCCAGGACGGGCATGGTTAGAAACCTCGTAACAGCCATAACCGGCGGCTCTGGTTTCTTCCTGGGTGATTTCATAAAGATCGGTCGCAAGGTCTTCGTCCGGTACAACGAGATCACCGCGCTGATGCAAGGTATAGAACTGCGTACCCGGTTCGATCGTCAGCTGGTAAAGCGAAATATGACCGCGCGCGATATCAAGTGCCTCGCGCAGTTCCCGACGCCATGCTTTCGGATCATGTTCGGGCCGGGCATAAATCAGATCGAACGAAAACCGGTCGAACACATTGGCCGCAACATCAAGGGCGCGCATGGCTTCCGCCGCATTGTGCACTCGCCCCAGAAATTTAAGATCGCGGTCATTCAGCGCCTGAATACCAATCGACACCCGGTTGATGCCATTGGCCGCAAAAGCGGAAAACCGGTTAATTTCAACTGTTCCCGGATTGGCTTCGAGCGTAATTTCAATATCATCGGTTACTGGCCAGAAAGCCTTGATATCGGCGATCAGTGCCCCGGCTGTTTCAGGATCCATCAGCGACGGCGTCCCACCACCGAAAAACACTGACCCGACGGTGCGACCGGGATGACGTGCTGCCCCCGCTGCCAGTTCAGCCCGTAGGGCTGCCCGCCAACGCGCATGATCAACCTTGTCCGCGACGTGACTGTTGAAATCGCAATAGGGACATTTCGACAGGCAAAACGGCCAATGGATATAGATGCCAAACGGGACGGCTTCTGCGTTTGCTTGGGACACGCGGCTCTCGATCTTCAACTGCGGGAAAGACGGATAAAGTAACACGCACCGCCAATGGTTACATCAGCGATGCGTGCATAGGTTCGATGCAGGCAGCTTGACCGCCAAAAACTTACTCGAAACAAGCCCTGACCAACTGGCGAAAGGCATCCGCCCGATGACTCATTTCATGTTTCTTTGCCGGATCCATTTCGCCAAAGGTCTGATCATAACCCTTCGGCTGGAAAATCGGGTCATAGCCAAAACCGTGTCCCCCGCGTTTCGGCCAGACAATTTCACCTTCGACCCGACCTTCAAAATTCTCGACATGACCATCCGGCCAAGCCAACGATAAGGCACAGATAAAAGCCGCCCGGCGGTCTGGATGACTGCCAATACCGTTCTGGACCTTTTCCATCGCCAGGTCGAAGTCCTTGTCCGGCCCGGCCCAGCGGGCCGAATAGATGCCCGGCGCCCCGTCAAGGGCCGAAACAGCCATGCCGCTATCATCGGACAAAGCCGGCAATTTCGCAGCCCGGGTCGCGGCAAGCGACTTTAACTGCGCATTGCCGATAAAGCTGTTTTCGGTTTCATCGGGTTCGGGAAGGTTCAAATCACCGGCTGAAATCACTTCGATCCCGAACGGATCAAGCAATTCGGCTATTTCCTTGATCTTGCCTTTGTTATGGCTGGCGATGACGAGTTTTTTTTCCGTAAAGCGACGGGCCATGATGCTGCCTGAGATAGTCGGGTCATTAAGACGGGGACGGATGGGAAATACAGATGCAATTCCGGGCGAGACAGCAAATGCCCCGCCCGAAGCAATTCTTAAAAACCGATGGCCGCACGCTGTTTGGCAAACAGTTCTTTGCAACCTTTCTCAGCCAGTTCAAACATCCTGTCATAAGCAGAACGATCAAACGGCACATCTTCGGCTGTCGCCTGAACCTCAACAATGCCGCCATTGCCCGCCAGAACGAAATTGGCATCTGCACCAGCATTACTATCTTCGGCATAATCAAGATCAAGCACCGCTTCGCCCTGATAAATCCCGCAGGAAATTGCCGCAACCGGTTGGGTTAACGGGATTTCCTTGATCAAACCCAGGCGACGCACACCCTGAAACGCCAGATGAGCCGCAACATAGGCCCCGGTGATTGATGCGGTACGCGTACCGCCATCGGCCTGAATGACGTCGCAATCAAGGCGCATCTGCATTTCGCCCATGCCCTTGAGGTCTGCCACCGCACGGATCGAGCGACCAATCAAACGCTGGATTTCCTGGGTACGTCCCGACTGACCACCGCGCGCGGCTTCGCGCTGCATACGGCTGTCGGTTGCGCGCGGCAGCATGCCGTATTCAGCAGTGATCCAACCCTTGCCGGAATTGCGCATCCAGCCCGGCACCTTATCCTCGACCGTCGCGGTACAAATCACATGGGTATCCCCAAATTTGATCAGGCAGGAGCCTTCAGCATATTTGGAAACACCGGTTTCGATGGAAACGTCGCGAAGCTGATCGAAATTACGGCCGGATGGACGCATGGGGTCTAAACCTCTTTGTTCTGGGTCGGATCGGCCTTTACGGCTGATCAACGATAGCTGAAATTGCGGCCAAAGCTACTGAGCATCGCCACAAAGGTCCAGCAGTTTCCCGGAAAATAACGGCAAAAACCCGGCAGGAACACCTCCCGCCTGTGATCGAAAAAACCGTGATCAAACCCGATTCGCGACGAATTCAACGGGATTTCTGGATCGAGTTCCTGATCCGTGTCCAACTTTGGGTATCGGATGGCAGTTATTCCGATCTGCCAGCTTCATTGACGCATGCCTGACACCTCACTAAATTCCACGCAACACATTTGGTTTTGACAGGTTGGACATGGCGCTGTTTGACGACACATTATTGGGCGATATGAATGCGCGATCCCGCGAAGTCTTTCGCCAGATCGTCGATGCCTATGTCGAAACCGGCGAACCGATTGGCTCGCGGTCGATTGCACGCCGCATGTCGGAAAATCTTTCGGCGGCAACCATCCGCAATGTGATGTCCGATCTTGAAGAAATGGGACTTCTGGTCGCTCCCCATATTTCGGCGGGTCGGTTACCCAGCGAAAAAGGCCTGCGTCTTTTCGTCAATGCCCTGATGGAAGTTGGCGATTTGCCGAATGCCGAACGCGATCAATTGACCAAGAATTGTGAACAGGCGGGCTATTCGCTTGATCAGATGCTGGGCGAAGCAACCAGTATGCTATCGGGCCTGTCACGATGTGCCGGGCTTGTCGTTGCACCGAAAACCGATGGAATCCGTTTAAAGCAGATTGAATTTGTTGCCCTTTCACCGGGCAAGGTTCTTGCCGTTCTGGTGTCGCAAACCGGCAATGTCGAGAATCGTATCCTTGATGTTCCGCCCGATTTGCCGACCTCGGCATTGACAGAAGCGTCGAACTATCTAAATACCCGATTGGCCGGAAAGACACTTGATGACGCCCGGCAATTGATGAGTCTCGAACGCGACCGCATCAAACAGGAACTTGACGAATTATCGACAGGCCTGATTGATGCCGGGCTTGCGACATGGGCCGGCGGGGTCAAGGGTTCGTCCCTGATCGTCAAGGGCCAGTCGCAGTTGCTTGAAAATATCGACACGATCGAACAGCTCGAAACTGTCAGACGGCTGTTTAATGTGCTCGAAGCACGCGATCAGATGATTGAATTGCTTGATGTCACCACGATTGCCCAAGGGGTGCAGATTTTCATCGGATCCGAGAATAAATTGTTCGGCGGATCAGGACTTTCGATGGTGATTTCGCCTTATCAGAATGCCGAAGGCAGCATTGTGGGCGCAATCGGGGTTGTCGGACCGACCCGGATCAATTATGCCCGGATCATTCCGCTGGTCGATTACACCGCCAAGCTGGTCGGGCGACTGATTGGATAAACGTTGGTGCTGCGTGTCAGGCCACACAAATTGAAGGTACAGGTTAGCCATGTCGGAAACCGCAAAGAATACCCCGGAAGATTTGCAGGACTCTACCCCGGCAGATGAAACTGCCGCCGAAGATGCAGCTACAGAAGCAACAGAGACCGAAGGCACCGATGCAGCCGCCGATCCGGTTGCCGCACTTGAAGCAGAAATTGCCGAATTGAAAGACCGTCTGCTGCGTGCTGCCGCCGAGGTGGAAAACACCCGCCGCCGCGCCAAAAAAGACGTCGAAGACGCCAGTAATTATGCGGTCACCAAATTTGCCCGCGATCTTCTTGATGTTGGCGATAATCTTCGTCGCGCCCTTGAGGCCGCCGGGAATGATGCCAATGCAGATCCGGCGATGAAAACGCTGATCGACGGTGTGGAAATGACCGAAAAAACCCTGCTCAAGGCCTTCGAGCAGAACGGTATCGAAAAGCTCGAACCGCTTGGCGAGAAACTTGATCCTAACCAGCATCAGGCTGTGTTTGAAATGCCGAACCCTGCCTACCCGGATGGCCATGTCGCCCAGGTAATGCAAGCCGGTTATGTGATTAAAGGCCGCCTGCTTCGCCCCGCCATGGTTGGGGTAACGAAAAACCCGGCCGGTCAGGAAACCGCAAAAAGCGACGAACCGGGTAGTAATATCGACACATCTGCCTGATCCGGAAACGTAATATCAAAACCGGTTTTAGCGGATCGGATTTTGCAAACGGCCCCGTCATCATTGTGGCGGGGCCGTTTTATTTTAGCCCTTCCCACGTTAAGCTGAGCTGACCGTAGCCACAAAGTGGAACCGCCATGTCACTTCGCCCGGCCATTATCGACATCCTGCGAGACGAGGCCGCCCCGATTGTCATTTTGACCGGAGCTGGAATATCAAAAGAAAGCGGACTGCATACCTTTCGCGATCCCGATGGCATCTGGGCCCATTACGACATTTCCGAAGTTGCCACACCCGAAGCATTCCTCAACAACCCTGATCTGGTCCATCAATTCTATAATGACCGGCGCGCCGGATTGCTTGATCCTGCCGTTCAACCCAATGCAGCACATCTGGCCCTTGCTCGGCTCGAAGCAGAATGGCCGGGAGATGTGCTTCTGGTAACCCAGAATATCGACGATCTGCATGGCAGGGCGGGGGCAAAAAACCTGATCCATATGCATGGCGAGTTGCTGAAAATCCGCTGCAATCATTGTGATCTTTTGACCAACTGGTCCAAGCCGCTCGATCAGGGCGTGCCCTGCCCATCTTGCGCCAAGCCAGGCGGCCTGCGCCCGCATGTTGTCTGGTTCGGGGAAATGCCGCTGGAAATGGAACGGATTTATACTGCCTTGGCCGATTGCAACCTTTTCATCTCTATCGGGACATCAGGCAATGTTTATCCGGCAGCCGGTTTTGTGCAGATGGCCCGCGAAGAATCAGGCGCAGAAACCGTAGAACTTAATCTGGAGCCAAGCAACGGTGCGACATTGTTTGAATACAGCCGTTACGGGGCCGCCAGTGAAATCGTTCCATCATTTGTCTCGTCATTAATCGGGTGATAAATTGCATCCTCAACCAAAAGAGGAATGCCACCATGAGCTTTAAACCGGAAACACATGAACTGAGCCTGACCCGCCTGCTTGATGCCCCGCGCCAAAAACTTTTCCGCTGCTGGACGGATGCCGAATTGCTCAAACAATGGTTTGTCCCAAAGCCTTGGAGTATTGCCCGGGCCGAATTGGATGTCCGCCCCGGTGGATCAACCCTGATTGTTATGAAAAATCCCGAAGGCGAAGAATTCCCCAATCCGGGTATCTATCTTGAAATCGTTGAAAATGAAAAGATCGTCCTGACCGATGCCTATACAAGTGCGTGGGTCCCATCGGCAAAACCGTTCATGACTGCGATCATCACCTTTGCCGACGAAGGCGATAAAACCCGTTACACCGCAATCGCCCGCCATTGGTCCGAAGAAGACCGAAAAGCGCACGAGGAAATGGGCTTTCATGAAGGTTGGGGCATTTGTGCCGATCAGCTTGAAAAACTCGCCCAAAGCCTTTGAGGCAGGGTTATCGAATCATCTCAACTGATTCTTCCTGCCGCGGGCTCCTGACCGTCACAAAGCGTGTGGAACTGCTTTTCGCCTTCCGGACTGAAGCGGACCACACGCGAGTCCCGGCTGCGCTGCGCCCAACCCAATTCATAGAACCGGTTCAGTAATGCCGCCCCGAATGCCCCGGCCAGATGTGATTGCCGTGCACTCCAATCCAGACATTCCCGGCATAGCGGCCGACGCGTATTGCGCAACGCCATAAGATCAATGCCAAACCCGGCGGCAAAATCCGCCCCTGCATCGGTCAGCATCACACCGTTATGATCAATGGCGATCAGTTCACGTTCTTCAAGTGCAGCAAAAAGGGCGACTCCCATTTCGCCAGCCAGATGATCGTAACAGACTCGCGCCTTGCGCAATTCCGGATCCTTCGGGCCGGTTCGCACCCGGTTATGGCCAACTCGGCTGGCAATCCCCATCAGGACTTCCAGTGCCTCGACGATATCAGGGCCGGAAAGCGTGAAATAACGATGCCGCCCTTGCTTGCGCGGTGTAACGATCTGCCCGGCTTCAAGTTTCGCCAGATGCGAACTTGCCGTTTGGGGCGTCACACCAGCTTCTTGTGCAAGTTCGGCAGCAGTCAGGGCGCAACCACTCATCAGAGCGGTCAGCATGTTCGCGCGCGCCGGATCGCCAAGCAACGCAGCCACGCGGGCAATATCAGGTCCTTCTTTCATAGTTCGATATTAATCGAAGCATTGACTACCAGCAATCGGTTATCTGTTCGGTATTGTCCCTGTCCGGAGATCCGAATGACACCGTCCAAAATATCGCTGCCCCTTGAAATTGGTTTGCTGGTTGTGCTCGCCCTGCTTTGGAGGTCGTCGTATCTGTTTATCAAAATCGCGCTGACAGATATCCCGCCGGTCACCCTGATCGCAATCAGGGTAGGCATCGCATCGTTGTTTCTTTTTGCCATCATGTCCTGGCGTGGCGAACATTTTCCACGTGATGGTAAGGTTATTGGCATGTTGCTGATACAGTCGGTTTTCAACAGCCTCGGCGCATGGACCGTCCTAGTCTGGGGACAGCAACATGTAGAAAGCGGCGTCGCCATCATCAATCTGCCGCCCAGCTTCTGGCAGGCATCCACATCACCTTCTTCGAAATACTGAAACAATCAACCATCAATGGAAATTGAAAATGATCACTTGTTTCATCCGCTATGAACTCGATCCTTACAAAAAGGACGCCTTTGTCGAATATGCCCGGAACTGGGGCGAAGCAATCCCGCGTTGCGGGGCCAATCTGGTCGGCTATTTCGCCCCGTATGAAGGATCGATCTCGACCGCATATGGTGTCTATCATTTGCCCGATCTGGCATCATATGAAGCTTATCGTGCACGCCTGTCGCAAGATCCGTTGGGCCGTGAAAACTATCAGTTCGCCCAACGCGAAAAGTTCATCCTGCGCGAAGAACGCCAGTTCTTCAGAATCGCTTCCACCCCGCATGCGGAGCTGATCAAGCCATGATTGCCGTCATTTTCGAAGTACTGCCCCACCAACAGCACCGTGATGAATATTTCTCGATCGCCGGTGACCTGCGTCCGATCCTTGAAACCATCGACGGGTTCATCTCGATTGAACGGTTTGAAAGCCTTACCGAACCGGGAAAAGTTTTATCCCTGTCCTTCTGGCGCGACGAAGAGGCCGTCATGGCCTGGCGCAATGTCGGTGATCACCGCATTGCCCAAGGCAAAGGTCGCAACCGGATTTTCGATGATTATCGGCTGCGTGTCGCCTATGTCATGCGTGACTACGGAATGCATAAACGTGCGCAAACACCGGACGATTCCCGCAAATTGCATGGCGATACATCTTCAGGAATCAACTGAGAAAATCGCGCATACCCGCATTAGACATAACCGGGTGTGCGCTAAACCTTTGCCGTGGCGACCTTGCTGTCATCATCGTCATTGTCATGCCCGGCGGGAGCAACAGGTACCGGTTTTGCGCCGCCTTTATAGTCAAGCAACGCAACCGCCAGCACGACAATCCCTGCCCCGATAAAAATGACGGGCACGGGCAACATGTCAAAGAAGATCAGATCCATCGCCACCGAAAATGGCAGTGCCGTATAAGCCGCCGGTGAAATGACACTGGCATCAGCCACCCGGACAGCACGCAGGACCATATAATTGGTCAGCATGGCAAAAAAACCTGCCCCGGCGGAATAAAGCCAGTCAGCAAGGGCGGCGGGTTGCCACATGATAACCGCGACCGGCACCCAGATGACAATGGCAACAATCTGTGGCCAGAACAGCATTGAAAAATTTGTCTCTGTCCGGGTCATCACTTTGGCAAAAAGCGTCTGGGCGGAAAAACAGAACGCCCCGATCAGGGCGGCGGCAACGCCCAGCGGCACGCCAAACCCGTCCATTTTCGGCACACACATCACCCAGACACCGACAAGGCCAAGCAGAGTAGCGACCAGTTTACGCGCTGTCAGCTTTTCACCTAGGATAACAACCGCCAGCATCACGGTCAGCAATGCCTCGATAAACAGATAGGCATTAACCTCGGCAATGCTCATCTGCCGAAGTGCAAAGAACACAAAAAACAGCGATCCATACCACAGCACCCCACGCGCCAGATGGGCATAGGGCCGGTTGGTCCGGATTGACCGGGTACCGATAAACGTCAGGATGACCAAGAATACAGCCACTGTGGTTACCGCACGCATGGCTAGGATCTGTGCGGTCGGCACATCATGGGATACCAGCTTGGCACAGACATCGACAAAGACGCCCGACGCCATCGCAGCCGTCATCCACAAAACGCCACGAAAATTACCGCTGAGGCGCAAAAGCGTCCCGGTCATCTGCCAAATCCCGATCACTGAAATAAAAAGGGGGTTTCCGACAGCGGGGTCGACTGCTGCGGGGTGGCGCAAGGAGACTATCTATCGTCGGCCGGAAACCCTTTTCGCCCATGATATTGCCCGTAAAAATAGAAAAAGACGAATGAGGAGTTTTCAGCGATTGATGAGAATTTTTTGCCCCAAACCCCTGTCAGGCCTGTTACACAGGAATGAACCAGAAAAACCCTGTCCCACGGAAATGTTCGATGCGCCGCAAACTGCCCCCTTTACGCGCGCTTGTCGCCTTTGAAGCCACTGCCCGCCACCAAAGCGTCAAGGCAGCGGCAGAAGAACTGCATGTCACGCAAAGTGCGATCAGCCACCAACTCCGCCAGCTTGAAGAATGCCTTGGCGTGGTTCTGTTTGTCCGTAAAGGGCGTGGATTGAGCCTGACAAAATCGGCAATCCAGCTTCTGCCCCGCCTGACCGAGGCACTCGACGGCATTGCCGACATCACCAGTGAAGTCGGCCCGGACAAGGGCAAGGCGATCCGGATCGGAGCGTTGGCAACCCCTGCCCTGACGGTTTTGCTTAACGAGCTTGGCCGCCTGCAGGCCCGAATGCCTGCAGACATCCCTGTCCAGTTTCGTAAAATCGAATTTGATGACGATCTCGATCCGCTCGAAATCGATATCGCGCTTCAGATCGCGCCAAAAGATTTGCCGGGGCTGGATGGCTGGGTCACGGAACTTCTGACGCCCGAA
>CAMPHD010000007.1 GCA_946885765.1 uncultured Thalassospira sp. | reverse complement strand
GGTAACGAGGGGTAAAAGACCAAGCATTTCATGACGTTGTCCCGCCCCGTCAATCAGCGCCTCGCCCAGCACCATATATCCACCGCACTCGCCATAAATCGGTACCTTGCGCGCCGCCATCTGCACAAGTGCTGCCTTGAAGCCGGTTGCGCACGCCAATGTTTCGCCATGCAGTTCGGGATAGCCGCCCGGCAGATACACCGCATCCGCCTTCATATCCGGGACTTCATCGGCAAGCGGTGAAAAGAACGACAGCTCAGCCCCCTGCCTGCACCAGTCTTCCAGAAGATGCGGGTAGGTGAATGCAAATGCCATATCCCGTGCAACGGCAATATGCTGCCCTAATGGCGCGATACAGCGAACAGCTTTCTCGTTATTGCCCGAACTCCCTGCGCATTCTTGCCCCGCCACCAACCCCATCAATCGATCAAGATCGACATCTTCGGCAATGATAGTCGCTGCCTGATCAAGAAACGCATCAAGCGTTTCATGCTCGCCTGCCTGCACAAGGCCAAGATGGCGTTCAGGCAAAACCAGATCGTCACTGCGCCGAACCGCCCCGATGACCGGGATATCGGGCAGGTGTCGATGGCATGTGTCTTCAATCATCGCCCGGTGGCGCACGCTGCCAACGCGGTTCAGAATAACCGCGGCGATTTTGACGTCATCACGAAAACCCGCAAACCCGGCAATCACGGCGGCGGCCGACGCCGACTGTCCCTTGACGTCAATCACCAGAACAACCGGCCAGTTCATCATCGCTGCAAGATCGGCCGTCGATCCGGTGCCATCCGCCGCACCGTCAAACAGGCCCATCACACCTTCACACAGAAGAACCGATTTATCTCTGGCCTGACGTCGGGCAAGTGTCTCAATCAGGTTGGGCGACATGGCCCACGGATCAAGATTGATACAACTTTGCCGACATGCCGCCGCTTGAAAAGCCGGATCGATATAATCCGGGCCGGTTTTGGCCGCAGCAACCGTCACACCGCGATTGGCAAGCGCCCGCAAAAGCCCAAGGGTAAGAACCGTCTTGCCGCTGTTTGACGATGGCGCGGCAATCACCAGCCCCGGAAGCTGCACTGCGGTTGATCCCATATCCCGGTTTCCCTGATTGCCGTCCGGCCCAATCACAACAGATCCTCTGCGATCAGCCGTTCTTTTTGACGACTTCGGCAATGCCCTTTGCCATATCTTCGGGGGCCGTTCCGTAATTGAAATGACGGATGAACGATCCGTCCCGGCCCATCAGATACACAAATGACGAATGATCCATCAGATAGGCGTCCGAATCCTTCGATTCTCCCTCGGCATATGCCTTGGCGTAATAAACCCGGAAAGTCTTGGCCGCCGCCGTGGTTTGTTCAAGCGTTCCGGTCAAACCGACCATACGTTCATGGAAATGCGGAACATAGGCCGCAATCGCGTCAACCGTATCGCGTTCCGGATCAACCGAAATAAAGACCGGCGTCACTTCCTTGGCGATTTCGGGATCAAGCGTATCAAGTGCATTGCCCATGACCTGCAATTCGGTCGGGCACACATCCGGGCAATAGGTATAGCCGAAATAGATCAGCATATATTTCCCGCGGAAATCCTGTTCAGTGCGGGTCTGACCGTTCTGGTCCACCAGTTCGAACGGACCGCCAATTGTCGCAGTCCCCGAACTCGAGGTTCCGGTTTCCGACCCCATCATCATCAGGCGATAGGTCAATCCGATACCGAGAACCAGCGCAATCGCCAGAATGATCACAAGTGTTTTCTTGCTCACGCCGTTACCTGTCCTTTTGGTCCGGGATCGCGGGCAGGCCGCAATCAACCGGAAAATAATCCATTGTCTTGCGCGCACTATAAATCCGCAAAACGATCATGCAAGACCCGTAACTGTGCCACTGCTCACAATGGCGTCATTGCGATTTCGCAAAATTATCCGATCTGATGAAATGCAAGCCCGGCAAGAATGACGGCATTGACCACCATAAGTCCCCTGCCGACTGGCGCCATGAAATTGCGAAAACGCCCGGCGGCATATTGCCCGATCACACCGGTGGCAAACAGCATCGGCACCGTGCCAAGCCCGAATGCCGCCATGACAAATCCGCCACTCAGTGCATTTCCGCCCGCTGCCGCCAGAACCAGCGCGCCGTAAATCAACCCGCAAGGGATAAAACCAAGCATCAACCCCAGCAAATAACCGCGCCAGGTAAAAGGTGCCCCGAATAACGGTTTTATCCGCTCGCCAATCACACGATTCCACCAATGACCCGTCGTTCCCTGCTTCGACATCAGGTTCGGGAACAATTCGCCCAAATGGGGCACCAGCCCCATGATCCCGAAAACAAGAAAGAATGCCGCCGCACACAAAAGCAGCACCGGCCCCAACCACCAGATTCTGGTTAAGGTGGTAATGCTGTCGGCAAAAAACCCAGCCATAACGCCAAGCAGGATATAGGTCGTCAGACGACCGAACTGATACGGCAATAATGCCGCCCCGGTTAACCGCCGAAACTCGCTCATATTTTCAAGCGGCAGCTTTTCCATGCGCGCCGTGACCTGACTGATTACAAATGGCCCGCACATGCCGACACAATGGGTCGCACTTCCGACCAATCCTGCGATCAATGCGGTTGCCAAAACGCCGCTATCCTCTTGCAGGACAGTGGCGCATTGCGCCCAACCGCTTTCGATGATGCGGATCAGTATCTGTTGTTCGTCCATGATCCATCCGGATTGATCGGTTGTCCCGATTGTGACGCGCCGATCATTTCCAAACAACGATATAGATCAATCAATCCTGTGCAGGATCGGGATCGGAAGGAGTTGTGATCAGTTCAAGAACCTGCTCGAACGGAACATGCCGCACGGCTTTGACGTCATCCTGCGGCGAAAGCCAGTTCAACCGTTCGCGCAGATCGACAACCTTGCCCAGAATGCAAACTGCCGGCGGTTCGACCCCGGCCTTTTCAACATCGTCGGCCGCATTGGCAAGGGTGGTGATCAGAATACCCTGATTGGGGGTCGTTGCCTGATTGATCACCGCAAGCGGTTCATCGCCGGACCGGCCATTTGCCATCAGTTCCGCTGAAATACGGCGCAGATGTTTCATTGCCATATACATCACCAGAACCGGTGCGCCCTTTGCCAGGGCCGCCCAATTGATATTATCAGGTATTTCCCCGCTCGAGCCGTGCCCCGTGACAAAGGTCACCGACGAATTGCAGTCGCGATGTGTCGTCGGGATCCCGGCATAGGCCGCACCGGCGATCCCGGCTGTGATCCCCGGCACAACGCGGAACGGCACGTTATGCTCAACCAGTGTCAAACCTTCTTCGCCGCCGCGCCCGAACACAAACGGATCGCCGCCCTTCAGGCGCAAAACCCGCAAACCCTGTTTGGCATAATCGACAAGCTGCAACGAAATATCGGTTTGCTTTGAAGATGGTCGACCGCCACGCTTACCGGCATAAACCCGCTTGGCATCGGCGCGCAAAAGATTGAGAATCCGGTCATCCACCAGCGCATCATAGACAACAATATCGGCCTGCTGCATGGCATTGACGGCATGAAGCGTCAGCAAACCGGGGTCGCCCGGACCTGCGCCAACCAGCCAAACCCAACCCGGCTCAAAGACCGGAAAATCAAGACCAAGTGTCGTCATTGCGGGATTCTTTTTCTCGTGGTCATTCTGCCCATCTGTGCGGGACCGGATCATTTGGATATGTTAAACATCATCTTGGTACAAGGTCCAACATATTAGTCCGTATTTTTCTCGTTATTTATCACATATCACATTAATTTTAATGTTTAATAACGAAGTTCTGTTCAAAAAATACATCACCATAATAATGGTTTACCACAATCCACAAAGGCATAAACCGGGATCGCCCGCCGCATGACTGAAAAACCGGCCATGAAACAAGCCAGAAAACAAGATGGACCTCTGCGCAAGGGATGGACAACGGGGGCCTGTGCCACCGCTGCCACTCGTGCGGCATGGCAAGCCTTGCTGTCCGGCGATTTTCCCGATCCGGTCACCATCATCCTGCCGCGCGGCGAAACGCCGTCTTTTGCCCTGCTCAAGGCAGAAACCGGCGATGGCTGGGCGCGGGCAAGCGTCATCAAGGATGCCGGCGATGATCCCGATGTCACCCACGGGGCGGAAATCATTGCGACAATCAGCTATGGGAAACAGGGTACCGGCATCACTTTCCACGCGGGCGACGGGGTTGGCACGATCACCAAACCCGGTCTGCCAATGCCGGTCGGCGAAGCCGCGATCAACCCCAAACCGCGCGAAATGATGACACAGCAGATTATGGAACTGGCAAACCGGTTTAACGTACCTGCCGATGTTGAAATTGAAATTTCCATTCCCGGCGGGCAGGAAATTGCCCTGAAAACCTGGAACCCGCGTCTGGGGATTGTTGGCGGGCTGTCCGTTCTGGGAACCACGGGTGTTGTGATCCCGTTCAGTTGCTCGGCATGGATCCACTCCATCCATCGCGGCATTGACGTCGCGCGCGCCACCGGTCGCAAACACGTAGCCGGAGCAACCGGCAAAACGTCCGAGGCCGCCATTCGGGAATTTTACAACCTGCCCGAAGAAGCCATCCTTGATATGGGAGATTTTGTCGGCGGGATGCTGAAATATCTGCGGCGCCATCCGGTTGACCATGTCACGATTTCAGGCGGCTTTGCCAAACTGGTCAAACTGGCGCAGGGCCATATGGACCTGCATAGCAGCCGGTCCGAAGTCGACTTTGCCAAACTGGGTGAAACAGTGGCCGCACTTGGCGGTGACGCCAAACTGGTATCCGAAATCACTACGGCCAATACCGCCAAGCAGGTTCTGGAACTTTGCACATCCCGGAACGTTGATATAGCAGGAACCATTGCCCGTCAGGCTGGTGAAACCGCCCGTGCCACCATTGACGGTGCATGTGCCATCGAAGTTGTCATTGTGGATCGTGCTGGCAAGATCATTGCCCGTGCCGGACATGGTGATTTTGATGCCTTCCTTCCCGCACATGGCGGAAACCCGAACCCTTAAAACGAACAAGAACAGGCCCGCAACATATGATCCCCCGACAAAGCATAACCACACCGCTGAACATTCTTATTTTTGGCGGCACGGGGGATGCCAATCGTATCGCTTCTGACCTGTTGCAGGAATTCGGGTCCGACGTCAGGTTGCAGCTTTCACTTGCCGGGCGTACCAGTGCCCCGCGATTACCCGATGGCATCCCCGTCCGGATCGGCGGGTTCGGCGGGGCCGAAGGGATAATATCCTGGCTTGGTTCGGAAAAAACCGATCTGGTGATCGACGCAACCCACCCTTATGCCACCCAGATTTCAAGTCACATCGCCCAAGCATGCCATGCCGTTGCAACACCCTGCATCCAGTTTCAGCGTCCCGCTTGGGAAAAAACCGATCAGGATCACTGGATCATGGTCAAAAGCTTTGCTGACTCGGCAAAAATCCTGCCTGATCATGGCAAACGGGCATTGGTTGCGATTGGGCGCAAGGATCTGGTCCATTTCGAAGGGTTGGATAAAACATGGCTTCTTGTGCGCACGGTCGAGTCCCCGAAAGATCCGTTCAATCTGACCCATGGCGACTGGCTGATTGCCCGTGGCCCCTTTACGGTCGAGGGCGAGGCCGAACTTCTCCAACGCCAAGACATCGACGTCATTGTCAGTAAAAATAGTGGCGGTACAGCCACCGAAGCCAAGATTCTTGCGGCACGCGAACTGAATATCCCGATTATCATGGTCGAACGTCCCGGTGCGGCCCCCGTCGATCAGGCCGAGCACATACAAGAAATAATTGAAAAAGTCAGAAATGCTCTTGCCAGTGCCTGATTTTCGAAGATATTTCTTTTCCCAAATATGGACCTTTCAGGGCGGTCCAAAATTGTGGTCGAGAACGGCAAAAATCGCCGCCGACACCCTGAAATCCGTGAGTGAGAACTGTAATGACCGGCAAAATTGGTTTGCGCGGCAGGTTGATGTTGGCAATTGTGCCAATCGCCTTGCTCGCCGTATGTGCCGCCGCAATGGCGGTGTTTTCTTTCCGAATCACTGAACAACAGCAGAAAATCGTCGCGAACGATGCCATACCGGCCCTGATTTCCGGGCAGGAGCTTTATTCGCGCAGCGACGCCGTTATCAGCATGGCGCGTGCGGTCGCCAGCGCTCGCAGCGAGGATCAGGTTGTTGCCGCAACCGCCAATCTTGATGACACCGAAAACGTCATGAACGATCAGATCGCCATGCTGGCAATGCATGGTGTGGATGGCACGATCCTGAATGAATTTTCCAGCCAGACCGGGGAAATGATCGTCAATATCCGGTTGCTGCAGGATACCATGCATGCCCTGTTTGATACCCGCAATGCACATAATTCCATGCTGGGCGATGTCGTGACAGCTGCCAATGCGATTGAACTGATTGCGCGCGAACTGTCGACCAATGCCAATATGCAGCTCACCAATAACGCCGGCGAGCTTTATGGTCTGGTTGGCGATCCTGAAAAATCCGACAAGGCATTTGAAACGCTTGATAAATTGCTCGACGAAGATGCTTTGATCTCCCAAAACATGGCCGAACTTCGCGCCGTGGCGTTGAAAATCCCCGATCTGTCCCGCATGACCGCCACAGCCACCAATCAGGAAGACCTTGATCGTATCAAATTCTGGTCGGGGCCCGTCCTGACCCAGATGGAAAGCAGCATCGCGGAAATCCCGCTTGATACGCCGCGCGAAAAGGCACAGGCCGCCTTTAACGCAATCGAGAACGGACTGAACCCCAATAACGGCAATAACCTGTTCAGCCTGCGTCAAAAGGAAATCGAAAACGAAACGTCGCTTGATGACTTGCTGGCCCAAACGACCGCCACATCGCAAGCAATCGGTTCGACAGCCGACCGTCTTCTAACCAATATGCGCACAAAGATCGACGACGCAAACCGCGGCGTTTCCACAACGATCAGTGCCGCCGAAAAGGCGATGATCGGCGTCGCCGTGGCCGCCATGGTCATCTCGGCATTGATCATCTGGCTGTATGTCCAGCGTAACCTTCTGGCCCGTCTGATCGGTCTGAGTGCCGCCATGGGTCGCCTGACAGATGGCGATCTTGAAACACCGGTTTCTGATCGTGGCAGTGACGAAATTGCCGATATGGCGGTTGCCGTTGAAACCTTCCGCGAAAACGCCCGCGAAGCCGAACGCCTGCGCGAAGAAAACAAGGCCGCCGAACTCCGTGCCGAAGAACAGCGTCGCGAGGCCCTGCTTGAAATGGCCAACGGCTTTGAAAGTTCGGTCAACGGACTTGTCACCGAATTGCTGTCCCAGGTTGGCGATATGCGCGACGCCGCCGATAACATGGCTCAAAACGCCGGTGACAACGTTCATCGTGCAATCGAAGTCAGCGAAGCATCCCAAAACGCATCGCAGAATGTCAGCTCCGTCTCGTCCGCAACCGAGGAACTGTCCGCATCGATTGCCGAAATTGAACGACAGGTTACCAAGGCCGAAGAGGTATCACGCGCCGCCGTGTCCGAGGCTCGCAAGTCTGACGAAACCGTACGTCAGATGTCCGAGACCGCGGATCGTATCGGCGAGGTGATTGAACTGATCACCACCATCGCCGATCAGACCAACCTTCTGGCCCTTAACGCCACCATCGAAGCCGCCCGGGCCGGTGATGCGGGCAAGGGCTTTGCCGTTGTCGCGAACGAGGTCAAAAATCTGGCGTCGCAGACCCAGCGCGCGACCGAGGATATCGGCAAACAGATCGCTGAAATGCGTTCGGTCAGTACCGAGGCCGTCGAAATGATTTCGACCATCGCTCAGACCATCGGCGAAATCGATACGATCTCAAGCTCTATCGCCGCCGCCATGCGTCAGCAGGGTGCCGCCACCGCCGAAATCGCCAACGGCTCCGAAGAAGCCGCCAACGGCGTCCGTCATGTATCGGAGAACATGATCAACGTTTCGCGCGCCGCCGAGGCAGTTCAGGATATGTCGGGTTCCGCCCGCAACACAGCCGAAGAACTTTTGCAAAAGGCACATCGCCTGCAGGACGAGGCCAACAACTTCGTGGCCCGCGTTCGCGCCGGTTAAGAATGCCCGATATCAACGAAAAACCCCGCCGATACATTTCGGCGGGGTTTTTCATACGATCTGAAAGATATTCTGATCAAACGAAGCGACGGAACTCACCACTTTTGCGCGGCGGGCAGAAACGCTTCAGATAGGTCGGCGCAATCGCTTCGACACTGTTTGGCGTAATACCCAGTTCGGCAAAACCTTCGGCACCTTCGGAAACGACATTGTCGGTTTTAAGCAACCGAACCTGATCCGGGGTCAAAAGCGGCTTTGGCAGGAACTGCAGGAAGAACGCCTTGATCGACGCCAGCCAGAACGGCACTGGCATCAAGATCGCGCGCTGACGGGTCATCTGCAGAATATCGCGCAGAAGCCCCATAAAGCTGTATACTTCCGGCCCGCCCAATTCATAGGTTTTACCCGCCGATTTACCCTCGACCAGTGCGGTCACAAAAGACTCGGCAACGTCGGCAACATAGACAGGCTGGAATTTCGGACCACCATCGCCCATCATATCGACCTTGCCCTTATCAAGCTCGACCTTCGGCAGACCCGGCGCGCCGATAACCGGCAGAACCGGGGAATAACGCGCCATGGTGGCAAACTGGTTCAGGAAATTGTCTTCCGGGCCAAAGATAACCGACGGACGGAAAATCACCGCATCCGGGAATGCATCGCGAACGGCCTTTTCACCGGCCAGTTTCGACGTGGCATAAAGCGCATGCTGGTTTTTATCGACACCCAAGGCCGACATATGCAGCAGGGTTTTCACACCGCACGTCTTGGCTTCTTCGGCAATGCGTTTTGCGGCTTTGACATGGATATTCATAAAGCTGCTGCTGCCACGCTGATAAAGAATGCCCAGCAGGTTGATCACCGCTTCGGAACCGATGATGGCATCCTTGATCGAGTCTTCATTGCGGACATCGCAATGGATCGGAACCACCTGACCAAGATAGCCCATCGGCTTGAGTTTCTTGACGCGTTCAAAGCTGCGGGTCGGAACGCGGACGATAAAGTCGCGCTCAAGCAGGCGCTTGACGATATGACGCCCGACAAATCCGGTGCCGCCAAAAACGGTTACGATACGACGATCCATGCTTGCTCTCTCCTTGCCGGTCGGTGATGTCGCGATGATCCCGCCATCACGATCCGGCGCTGGGTACCATCAGGGCCAAATGCGGTTGGCCCGATCAAAAATTCCTACGCGGTTATATACGACGCATGGGGTGCGTCAACAATGCGCTTTCACAGCATATTTGTTCCGGTGCCGTTGATTTTGGCCAGTATTTCGTCATGCAATGCCCGCAAACCCGCCTTGTAATCGGCAAAACGCAGCTTCACGCCAAGCTCCGTCTTGATCCGGCCATTCGCAACCCGCTTGTTATCTTCATAAAAGCTTGCCGCCATCGGGCTCAGCTTTGCGGCATCAAAACCTTCTTCCGGCGGCGGGTCGATCCCCAACAATCCACAGGCATAGGCAATCACATCCTGCGGCGGGGCGGCATCGTCGTCACAAACGTTATAGGCCGCACCGGCATTCGGATGCTTGATCGATGCCAAAACGGTTTGTGCGATATCTTCGACATGGATACGCGAAAAAATCTGGCCGGATTTTACCACTCGGCGCGCCCGGCCCGATCGCACGGTTTCAAGTGCATTGCGCCCCGGCCCATAAATTCCGGCCAGACGGAAACTCTGCACGCAAAGACCGTGACGGCGGCCCAGATCAAACCATGCCTTTTCGGCTGCAACCCGACGGCGACCACGCTTGCCACTTGGCAAAAGGTCGTCATCTTCGCTCACCACCGCCCCGTCACGATCGCCATAAACCCCTGTGGTTGACAGATAGCCAACCCATGTGCCTTCGGGCAAAGCTGCAAGATCGCCCCCATGATGAGCAAGGACCGGATCGCCATTGCCGCCGGGCGGGGTTGAAATCAGGACATGGGTCACGCCGTCAAGCGCACTTCGAATATCGGCGACCGGCGTATCGTCGGAAAAGATATACGGCTCGATCCCTTGGGCACGCAGTATTTCTGCCTTGTCCGCACTGCGTGTTGTACCGGCAACTTGCCATCCTTCGTCGCGCAAATGATTGGCGACAAGGCGTGCGGAAAATCCCAGTCCAAAGCAGAACAGCTTTTCGGTCATTGTCATATCCATATGCCGGGGCGCCTAAATCAGAGCGTGGAACACTAGCGATCAGAACCCCGCATGACAAAAGCTTTCCCGGCCAGAATTGAGAAAGTTTGAAATCACAATCATTTTCTTGCCGCTTTCATGATTTGCAATGCCGCCTTGATAAACCCGATCTGGTCGGCATATGCAAAAAAACCCTATGCTGGCCCGGTTCGTCATCCTTGTACCCGACGTCAAACTGAAAGGCCTATCATGTCTGAACTGCTTGCACGCAAGACCTTGCGCGCATCATCCCTGATTCTGATGATCCTGTTTGGCATGGTAATGGTTTCGCTTGGCGCGCCAAAGCACGCCCATGCACAAGGCAGCAGCACAAGCACCGAAGACGAGGCCCGGCAATATCAGGACTGCCTCAAACTCGCGCGCCTCAAACCCGAAGACGGTTTTGAAAGTGCGATTGCATGGCGCGATATGGGCGGAGGGGAACCGGCAAAACATTGCGTTGCGGTCGCCCTGATTGCACTTGAAAAATACGAAGAAGCCGCAACCCGCCTTGATGCACTGGCCGATGAAAGCACATCCCCCCAGCAGGTCATTGCCGGGCTTCTGGCCCAGGCCGGGCAAAGCTGGATGATGGCGGGCAATCTGGAATTCGCCTGGCGCGATCAATCCCGCGCGCTTGGCATTGTCAAAAACGATCCAACATTATGGATCGACCGGGCCATGATCCTTGGCATGGCGGGGCAATACTGGGATTCGATTGACGATCTGAACAATGCGCTCGACCTTGATCCGAATAATGTCGAAGCTCTGGTTTATCGCGGCACGGCGTGGCGCATGCTTGAAACCTACGACCTTGCCATGACCGATATCCAGCGCGCGCTGGAACTTTCCCCCAACAATATTCAGGCGCTTTTTGAACGCGCAAACCTGCATCGCATCAATGAAGACAACGATCTCGCGCGTCAGGATTATTTAACTGTCATAGAAAATTCAAACGGAACCCCTGTCGCTGATGCGGCAAGAGCGAATATAGAAAAGATGGATGTTCAAACCGGATCGGAATAGGTTCTGATCCGCATTCGATATGTGCCCGCCGGTTTCAGGGACCATATCGCCAGATTTTCAGACCGGGGGACCCCATGCGTCGTTTGATTGCCACGACTGCCATTGCCGCATCCGTAACGATGATGCTTGCCGCCAGCACGGCACAGGCCCGCGACCAGATCAGGATTGTCGGTTCTTCGACGATCTTTCCACTGACCACCAAGGTCGCCGAATATTTCGGCAAGACCACCGGTGAACCGGCCCCGGTGGTTGAAAGCACCGGTTCTGGCGGCGGCTTCAAACTGTTCTGCGGCGGGATCGGTTCGGAATATCCCGATATTGTCGATGCATCACGCCAGATCACCGGTTCGGAAACCGCCATCTGTGCCGCCAATTCGGTCAGCAATATCAGCGAAATCAAAATCGGTTACGACGGCATCGTTCTTATGGCGGGACGTAATGCCCCGACCATGTCATTGACCGCCCGTCAGCTTTATCTCGCACTGGCACGCACCGTTCCGGTTCAGGGCGCAAGCGTTCCCAATCCGAATGTCAAATGGTCCGATATCGATGCCGACCTGCCCGATATTCCGATCCGCGTTTATGGTCCGCCACCAACGTCGGGGACGCGTGACCTGATGGGCCAGCTTCTGATGGACAAGGGATGCGCAACTTTCAGTGACATCGCCAGCCTTGAAGCCAGCGACCCCGAAAGCTTCCGCCTTCTGTGCCGCACCATCCGCGAAGACGGTGCTTATATCGCTGCCGGTGAAAATGATCGTCTGGTCATCAGCAAACTTGAAAAAGACCCGAAATCCTACGGCATTATGGGTTTCAACAACCTGGATCGCAATCGCGATACCATGCAGGGTGTGCCGATCAATGGCGTTGCCCCCGATTACGATACGATCCTTGACGGCAGCTATCCCGGATCGCGCGCCCTTTACCTGTATGTAAAGGACGATCACCAGCAACTGGTCAGAACGCTTGGCTCGTTCATTTCGACCTACACCTCGGACGCGGTGATCGGCGAAGCAGGCCTGCTTGCTGATAATGGTCTGGTTCCGCTGCCCGATGATGAACGTGTAGACGCCCTTGCGGGGGCACAGAAATTCGCCGGAAACTAAGCACCGCGCAAAATGGATGAACAAACGGCCGGGCATCAGTCCGGTCGTTTTGCCATCCAGACCTGATTGGTGGCATACTTTGGCGGATTTCCGTTAAAATCTGAAAATTCCGATATCGAAACAAAACCCGAAATCTGCAACATCAACCGCATCTCGCTACGATGAACCCACCGCATATGATGCCAGCAATCCTCGCATCGCAAAACTTTTCCCGCCGGATTAATTTCCTCGAACCGCCAATGTTCGTCAAACCGCTGGGTCAGGGGGTCGCTTGTTCGCTCCATCGCGGTGATCCGCAACCGGCTGTCTGATGCACCGATGCCGGACGGCATCGGAAGCAGCGGCAGCTCAACACTTTCGGGGTCGCCTTCTGGCAGACAATACCGAAGGTCGGGATCAATCAGATCAAGAACCAGTATCCCGCCCGGCCGCAAATGGGCAAAAGCCGAAGCAAGGCATCGCTGCTGATCGTTGCCATCGGTGATTTCCTGAAATCCGCGAAACGGAATGATGATCAGGGCAAACTGCCGCCCAAGATCAAAGTCGCACATATCCCCTTTGTGCCAGACCATATCGGAGTATTTCGCGCGCGCCTGTGCCAGCATCGCATCGGAAAGATCAAGCCCTTCAATCGCAATACCGGCATCGTGAATGGCAGCGGCAATCCGACCGGTCCCGCAGCCCAGTTCAAGAACCGGGCCACCGGATTTGACGGCAATATCGCGATAAAACGGGACCGGATCTTCGAATAATTTGCGATCAAGTTCGGCACGAAGGTCATAGCTGGCGGCGTTAAGGCCACCTTCCGGGTAAAAGCTGTCGACCTTCGAGGAACCCGTCATTCAAAATCCAGATCGGCATAATGCGGCGATGGCGGGAAGCTTGCCTGCCGATCCGCCAGAATATCGCGCATCGCAGGCCGGCTTTTGATCAGCATGTACCAGTCCTTGGCGCGGGGAGTTTTCGACCATTTGATGTCCCCCTGGTAATCGTTGACGTAGATCTGTGCTGCGGCGGCTATATCAGCCATGGTCAGATGCTCACCCGCCAGCCAGTTTCGACGTTCAAACAACCAGCCGATATAATCGAGATGATAGGCCGCATTGGTGCGCCCGGCACGCAGGATTTTGGTATCTGGCGTCCCGGTCGAGAAGAAACGTTTCAAAAGCTTCTCGCCCAGCAGATGATCGGTAACCTCGCGGTTGAACTTGCCGTCAAACCACGCGACAAGGCGGCGGATTTCCGCGCGTTCCTTGGCATCCGCACCTAAAAGCGGGGTATCGGTATAAACTTCATCCAGATATTCGCAGATCACGGTTGAATCGCACAGGATCGTCCCGTCTTCTTCTTCCAGAACCGGCACTTCGCCCGCCGGGTTCAGCGACAGGAACGCATCGCGTCGCTCCCAGACAGGCTCTGCCTTAAGCTCGAATTCAAGCTTCTTCTCGGCCAGAACCAGACGCACTTTGCGCGAAAACGGTGACAGCCAGAAATGATGTAATTGACGCATGGAATTGAAGATACCCAACCAAGGATGAACGTTTCGCAAACCGGGCCGCTTTGGCGGTTTGTCACCATATGGCGTCTATGCACCATTCATTACAGGACCGGAATTGCAAATTCTCTCAAACCACGCAAATGTGCCGATGTAAAGGCTTTGTCGCGCCAAACCGCACCATTCTTGCGCTTTTTATCATCCTGTCATCCTGACCGGCTTTGCGCCAACGCCAGAAGCCCGTCAAGATCAAGGCATGCTTCCACATGATCGGCCAGCTCATCAAGGGCGGCCTCAATCCCGGCTTCGAAATCAGTGATACTATTCCGGTCCCGGTTGACGATCGCACTCAGATAAGCCGACCGAAACGCATCACTGCCAAACAGGCCATGTAAATAACATCCGATAACACGTCCATCCGGGTTTTGCGCACCGTCCATGATCCCGCCGCCAAGGCAAAGCCAGCTTCGGTTGCGATCCGGCCCGGTTGTCTCGCCCATATGGATTTCATAGCCACTGACCGGAATATTGGCGGTAACCCCGCCAAGTCCCGCCAGCCCGCTAGTTTGGCTCAGCGTCTTATCGCCGCCCATCACCGTTTCAACGTCAAGCAATCCAAGCCCGGCTTCTGAACCCGCCGCACCTTCGATCCCGTCGAGGTCATGCACCATGCGTCCGAGCATCTGATATCCACCGCAAATGCCGATCACATGACCACCCCGGCGGTAATGCGCCAGAATGTCGATATCCCAACCCTGGTCTTTCAGAAAACGAAGGTCGGACAAAGTCGATTTGCTGCCGGGCAAAAGTACCAGATCAATATCGGCTGGAATAACTTCACCCGATTTAATGATCAGAAGTTCGACATCCGGCTCGGCCGCCAGCGGATCAAGGTCATCAAAATTCGCAATCCGCGGCAGATGTGGCACTGCGATCCGGATCCGGTTTTCATCCGTTCCCGACCGGATGTAACGCCCGGCTTTTTCAAGCGTCACGCCATCCTCGGCCGGCAGGCGATTGGCCCCGCGCCAATATGTTGCGATACCGTAACTTTCAAGCCCGGTTTGATCATGAATGATCTGCAAGGCAGGTTCGAACAACGACACATCGCCGCGAAACTTGTTGATGATATAGCCGCGCAGCCAGTGGCGATCCCCCTCCGACAGCAGGGCATGCGTCCCGACAATCGATGCGATCACACCGCCCCGATCAATGTCCCCCACCAGAACCACCGGAATTTTTGCCGCCTCGGCAAAGCCCATATTGGCAATATCGGCGGCGCGCAGATTAACTTCGGCCGGTGATCCGGCACCTTCCACAAGCACAAGATCGGCATCCGCAGAAACCAGATCAAAGCTTTCAATCACACGCGGCAGCAAATCGCGTTTCAGCCGGTAATAATCCCGCGCCTTCGCACTGGTCAGGACCTTGCCCTGCACCACGACCTGTGCACCGATGTCACTTTGGGGTTTTAACAGGACCGGGTTCATATGAACCGATGTCGGAATGCCGCACGCACGCGCCTGCAATGCCTGCGCACGGCCAATTTCGCCGCCATCATCAGTTACGGCCGCATTGTTGGACATGTTTTGCGGTTTGAATGGCCGCACCCGAAGCCCCCGCCGCGCATAAGCACGGCATAACCCGGCCACCAGCAGAGACTTGCCGACATCCGAGCCGGTGCCTTGCAACATCAGGGCAGGAACAGGGCGCGCGCTCATTCCGGTTTCAAAACCTTCCTGTATCTGGCGATTGGCCGAAATGGCAAATCAGAACTCGACACCAATCTGTGCCTTGATGCCCTGTTCGCGGAACGGATGTTTGATCATGGTCATCTCGGTCACAAGGTCAGCCGCCTCGATCAGGGTATCGGGCGCATTTCGGCCGGTCAGGACAACGTGCTGATCAGGTAGCTTGTCGGCCAAAGCGGCCAGAACATCATCAAGCGGCAGGAAATCATAGCGCAGAACGATGTTGATCTCGTCAAGGATCACCATAGCAAAGCTTGGATCACGCATCATCTCAAGCGCCTTGTTCCAAGCTTCACGTGCCAGTGCCACATCCTGCGCCCGGTTCTGGGTTTCCCAGGTAAAACCCGCGCCCATGGCGTGAAATTCGCAAAGATCGGGAAATTTCTTCAAAAGCTTTGCCTCGCCGGTTTCCCAGCCGCCCTTGATGAACTGCACAACACCGACTTTCATGCCATGTCCGACACACCGCATCGCCATACCAAATGCCGACGATGATTTGCCCTTCCCCTTGCCGGTATGAACAATGATCAGGCCCTTTTTGTCGATCTTCTGCGCCATCATCTTGTCGCGCGCGGCCTTGATCTTTTTCATTTTTTCATCATGGCGGGCATTCAGGTCGGTATCGGGCGTGTTGTTGTCGGTCATTGCTTCATCCCTTTGCATTTCTGTCGGAACAATGCGGCGAAGCGCGCCCCCGATCAAGGACAGTTTTCGGGTTTTCAATCCGGTTCCTACCATGCAAGCGGCCCCTGAAAAACGTATTTTCCTGCAACCGATAACACCAAAAGAAAGCGCGGCCGTTTCCAGCCGCGCTCTTGCACCCTTATCGGGTGCGGTCCCCCGGAACCCCACCGGGCTCGGTCAACCGATTTGTATTTTTGCTACTTCAGCCTGATGATAACCCAAGATCACCAGTTACCAGATCGGCCCATTTATCGGGCTCCCGCATGTCGGTATTACGCAATTCGGGGCGGCGCATCCGCGCCTTGTTAAACAGTTGCAACCGATCGCCCGGTGACATCTGACGCAGGCGAAGCAGTGCCTTGCGCACCGCATCATTCGGGGTATGCACCGGCTTCTGGAAACTTTTTTCGATCACTTCAAGACGGCGTTCAAGCCAGTTGCGCGTTGAAACCACATCCGCTATCAGCGATTTCAATTCACGAACCACCGGAAAATGATCAAGTGCCACATGCGCACTGGAGATGGTTGCACGCCAAATCTGGCGTTCAACACCTTGCAGGTAACGCCAGTAAATTCGGACCTTGGCATCAATTTCGATGGCCGTTTGATCCGGTCCCGGCAGATGGCGGGACAATTCGGTCAGGCCATCGCGAAATTCTTCGATACTGACCGGTGCATGAACGCCGTTAAACCGTTCACGCAAATCAAGTATGGAATGGATCGCACCGCGGGCCGGGCGATAATGCCCCTGACCATGCAAATCGGTACGTAACCAGTCAGGAAGGTCTGCATCATTTAACAGGAAATCGACAATTTCTGCGTGTCCGGCATGAACCGGCAGAGGGGTCTGCAGATAGTCAGGCAAACGAACGTGTTTCGTTCTTTCCATAGTGGCCTCCTAACTCTGTTGCCGAACCGTCTTGTGCGGTTATCGGCCCGATAGGTGTGCCCCGTCCCTCAACCAACTTATTAAGACTTGGTTAAAAGAGATATGGTGCGAAAACGAAACGTTTCAACTGCCCGGTTTGTTCCAACAGTAAAATTCTCGTGATTCGTAATGTTGGATAATGCGCTGTTATGGGACGTTGTTCCCCATCAGATCGGCCGAGACGGAATTTCGGCGCGGCTGCCACAAACCACGATCAATCGCCTCGCGCAGGCGGTTGCGGATATCAGAAAGTGCGTCGGGATTGTAATCCCTGATGAATTCACGCACATCCGTATCGCCAAGATACGCCTCATAAACCAGATCAAAATGATGATCGGCAACGCACCGCGCCGTCGCGGCAAAGGCAAACAGGTAATCCACCGTCGCCGCCATCTCAAATGCGCCCTTGTAACCATGGCGCATCACGCCTTTGATCCATTTCGGATTAACCACGCGGGCCCGGACAACACGGGCAATTTCTTCTTCCAAAGTTCGGATTTTCGGGCTTTCCGGGCGGGAATGATCACTGTGATAGACCGTCGGTTGCCTGCCGGACAGATGCCGGACCGCCGATGTCATTCCGCCTTCGAACTGATAGTAGTCATCGGAATCCAGCAAATCATGTTCGCGGTTGTCCTGATTATGAACAATCGCATCCACCCGCGACAGCCGCATTTCAAACAGATCACGCGCAGCTTCGCCTTCGGCCCCGTTGCCATAGGCATAACTGCCCCACGCCAGATAGGCATCCGCCAGATCGGTCTCATCTTCCCAAAGTTCTTCGTCGATCATTGCCTGCAACCCCGCGCCATAGGCACCGGGTTTGGCCCCGAACACGCGATATGCCGCCTGTTTTCTGGCCTGATCGGGGCTTGCCCCGGCCTCACACAGCTTCGCGGTTTCTGCCGCAACCCGTACCGCAATCGGGTTCATGTCCGCAGCTTCGTCCGTTTGTGCAGCCACCGCACGCACCGCGCTGTCAAACAGGTCAATCAGGCCGGGGAACGCATCGCGGAAGAAACCTGATATGCGCAACGTCACATCAACACGCGGCCGCCCCAGCAGAGATGCGGGCATAATCTCGAACCCGGTCACCCGGCGCGACGCGCTGTCCCAGGTTGGCCTTGCCCCCATCAGGGCAAGCGCCTGGGCAATGTCATCGCCCCCGGTGCGCATATTGCTGGTCCCCCAAACCGAAAGACCAAGGGCCGCGGGCCATTCACCATGATCCTGGACATGCCGCTCCAACAGCAGTTCGGCTGATTTCCAGCCCAGTTGCCATGCCGCCGGGGTCGGAACCGTCCGCGTATCAACCGAATAGAAATTCCGCCCGGTCGGCAAAACATCTGGCCGCCCGCGCGTTGGCGCACCCGACGGCCCCGGTTCGACAAACTTGCCCGCAAGACCACGCAGCAATCCGGCAATCTCGGCCTTGCCACAGGCTGTTACCGCCGGACGAATAGACGTTTCGACATCGGAAAGAACATCATTGGTCCGGCTCCATGCCGGATCGGGCACCGCAACCCCACCCACCAGATCACGCGCCAGAAGCTCGATCCGCTCCACCGTATCGCCCGTGGTGCGCCATGCACCAACGTCATATTGCGCAAGGATTTCCGGCTTTGTCCCCGGCCAAAACTCGGCAAAGGCACAATCAAGCGGATCAAAATCAGGATCGCCAAGAATATCGGCGGCCAAGGCCCGATGAAGCGACGCCTTTGGCCCCTCGCTTGCCCCGCGCGGCAATCTTGCCAGTGCGACCAGAAGGTCGGTCAAAAGATCATCTTCCGGGGCTTTGCCAAAGATGTGCAAACCGTCGCGGATCTGAAGTTCCTTCAACTCGCACAGATAGTTATCAAGCTTGGCAAGTGCGCTTTCCTCATCCTCGTCCGGCTCAATGCCGCAATCGCGATCAAGGCCGATACGAATGGCAAGCTCAAGAATGTCGCGTTTCAGGATCACCAGCCGCCTTGGGTCGACCGCGGCTGCGTCGTAATATTCATCAACCAGCGCCTCCAGATCCTTAAGCGGCCCGTAACTTTCTGCCCGCGTCAAAGGCGGGGTCAGATGATCAAGGATCATCGCCTGTGCACGACGCTTGGCCTGTGTGCCTTCGCCCGGATCATTGACGATAAAGGGATAGAAATGCGGCGTCGGGCCAAACACGGCCTCGGGAAAGCATTCTTCTGACAGCGCCAGCGACTTGCCCGGAAGCCATTCCATATTGCCATGTTTGCCGAAATGAATGACTGCATGTGCCCCGAAATGACGCCGCAACCAGATATAAAACGCGAAATAGTTATGCGGCGGCACCAGATCGGGCGAGTGATAGCTTTCAAGCGGATCAATATTGTATCCGCGCGCCGGTTGCAGCCCGACCACGACATTACCCATCGGCAGGATCGAAAGAGCAATTGCCACCCGATCCGGCAGATAAAACGGATCGCTTTCCGGATCGCCCCAGGCATCTGTCACCTGCTTCCGAATACTTGCAGGCAGGGTGGCAAATGCCGCGCGATAATCAGTAATCGGGATCGTCACCCGAACAGTTCTATCAGCCAGCGACTTGAAATCATTGGTCGGCCCAGCCTTGACCGCCGCAATCAGCGCGTCGCCATTTTCCGGCAGGTCATCAATCCTGTACCCGGCATCCTTCATCGCCCGCAGGGTTTCAATCATCCCGGCCGGTGTATCAAGCCCCACACCATTGCCAAGCCGCGCATCCTTGTTGGGGTAATTGGCCATGATCATCGCGACTTTGCGCATCGGAGCGTATGTCTTGCGCAATTTGACCCAATTGGCCGACAGTTCGGCAACAAAAGCAACGCGATCGCGCACCGGAATATATTTGACCAGATCAATCTGTGTCAGGTCATCCTTGTCCGCGGATCCCTTGAACGAGATGGCACGCGACAGGATACGCCCATCTACTTCCGGCAATGCGACATTCATTGCAATATCGCGCGCCGCAAGCCCGTTGACACCGTCGCGCCAAGACACTTCGCCACCGCCCGACAACACAACCTGAAAAACCGGCGCGTCTACGCCGTCAAACGGTCCGCTCTGGCGTTCTACACCGGGCACCGCAAGGGAAAAACCGGTGGTGTTGAGGATCAGGTCCGCTTTGGTCGCACCCAGCCATTCCTCGACCAGAGCAGCAGCAACCGGGTCTTTCAGGCTGGTAACAAAAATTGGCAACGGGTTTAGTTTATTAGCCTGAAGTTCTTCAACCAGTGCATCAATTACGTCCAGATTACCGGCCTGAATTAACGCACGGTAGAAGATTATTGGAACAACAGGATGATTTTGTTTCCAAATTTGTTCAATTTCTTCAAGGTCTGCCGTTGTTTTTCCCGGCCAATACAAACCGGCCTTGACCAAGGGTGCCGCCGGCTTCCAGTTCCAGCTGACAGACGGGTTCAGCTTTTCATATATAATCCGAAGTAAATGTTCGGCATTTTCTGGCCCACCTTCGATCAGATAACGCCAGATTTGCTGATATGTGCTGCCCTTAACCGTCGATAGGGACAGAAGTTCCGCATCGGGTTGATCGTCACCGGGCAACAGTACTAGCGGCACATCGTTGCGACGGGCCAGTTCGACCAGTTGTTCGATCCCGTATTCCCAATATCCTCGCCCGCCCAGAATACGCACGATGATGAATTTGGCCTCTGCCAGAACGTCGTCGACATAAAGATCGACCGACATATTGTGCCCCAGCTGCAAAAGGCTCGCCAATCGCAAGGACGGTACATCTTTGCCAAACGCCGCATCCAGCCGTGCCTGCGCCCCCGCCAGACAGGCAAGCTCGGACTCTGCCGCCGACAGGATAACGACATCGCCCGGGCTTTGACCCAGATCGACGGCCTCGCTTCCATCGGTGACCAGTCCCGGCTGGGCGGCAAGTAGATGCATCGGGAACTTCCGTTTCTTTTTTCGGATATCAGGAACTTGAGATCACCCGAGCCGCACAATCACAGCCGGATGATCTCAATGTTTCAAAACATGAACGCGCTGCTTAGGATGCCTTGATTGCCGCTTCGATGGCATTGCGATCCAAGCCATGCAGGCCAATCACCACCAGTTCCGACCGGCGTTTCTCGGTTGCCGCCCACGGGCGGTCGAAATAACGCTGGAACCTCTCACCTACACCCTGAACGATCTGGCGCATCGGTTTGCCGGGAATATCAAGGAACCCCTTGATCCGCAGCACATCAAACTGACGCACAACATCAATCAAACGCTTCTCGAGTGCTGCGGCATCCTCAACATTATCAAGCGATACGACAAAGCTTTCAAAATCGTCATGGTCATGTTCGTGACCATCGTCATGGTGCGACGGACGGCTATCAAGGTCATCCTCGGCTGCCGCACCAAGGCCCAGCAAAACAGCATTTTCGACCTTTGAATGCGCAGTTGCGATAATCTTGACGGACGGGCGTTTCAGCTCTGCCCGGACATCTGCTTCGACCTTGGCAATTTCGGCATCCGTCAGCAAATCGGTCTTGTTCAGAACCACCATATCCGCGCAATGAAGCTGCTCTTCAAACAGTTCCTCAAGCGGGCTTTCATGATCAAGATTGTCATCCGCCTCGCGCTGCGCCTGAACCGCGTGATGATCATGGGCAAAAAGCCCATCACGCAACGCCGCCCCATCCAGAACCGCAACAACACCGTCCACCGTGACGCGCGACCGGATTTCCGGCCAGTTGAACGCCTTGACCAATGGTTTTGGCAATGCCAGACCAGATGTTTCGATAACGATATGGTCTGGTGGCGTTTCCCGGTCGATCAATCCTTTGATGGTTGGCAGAAAATCATCCGCCACCGTGCAGCAGATGCAGCCATTGGCCAGTTCAACAACATCTTCCTCTGCGCAGCCTGAAATGCCGCAACCATTAATAACCTCGCGGTCGACACCGAGATCACCAAACTCGTTGATGATCAATGCAATCCGCTTGCCCCCGGCATTTTCCAGCATATTGCGGATCATCGTGGTTTTGCCTGCACCAAGAAAACCGGTGATCACTGTTGCCGGAATTTTTCCAAGCTGTGCCATGTTCAATTATCCTTAAATCCATAAATTCTGTTCTATTTAACCGTCATCGGAATGCCGGCAACCACAAGCGTCACCTGATCGGCAAGTTCGGCAATCCGTTGATGCAATCGTCCCGCATGGTCGCGAAAGCTGCGCGCCATGGCATTTTCCGGCACAATCCCGAACCCGACCTCGTTCGATACCAGAAGAACCGGGATATTCAGTCCCGGCAAAAGATCGCACAACCGGTCAAACTCGGCCCCGATCTCGCGATCCTCCAGCATCAGATTGGTCAGCCACAGCGTCAGGCAATCCACCAGTACCGGCGTGCCGCCATTGTGATTGCAGATCGAAAGCACACCGCAAAGGTCAAGCGGTTCCTCGATCGTGTGCCATGTTTCACCACGCGTTGATTTGTGAAGCTCGATGCGGTTCGCCATTTCGTCGTCCCATGCCCGGCCGGTCGCGATATAGGTACCGCCGCCTGCATGGTTGATCCGGTTTTCGGCAAACCGGCTTTTGCCCGATCTGGCACCACCAAGGATCAGATGTATCCCGGCAAGTTGGCTGTTCTCAGCCATATTCTGGGTCATGCCCGTTTTCCTTCGCCTTGACCTCCCACCGAGGCCGGATTGCGTTACCCCGTATTCTTGCGAACAGGGACACCGATGGCTGGTTTCCTGGCTTGGGGCATGAAAGCAATCCGCCTTCCCGGCATGTTGTCGACCAACATCACCGGTGTCTGGCGACATCAAAATCGCCAGGATCGCCCAACCCGTTACAGTTGCGGGGGCAGCACCGGCATCACACCTGTTTCCCATCACCAAACGGCAGAGCCGAACCTAGCAGCTTTGCCGCCATGACCAAAGCCCAAACTCGGACCTAACCATAAGGTCAGTATTTGTAAGAATTGACTGCTTGTGAGCAGGTATTCTTTAGGAGAACATAATCTTGTCACGTTGGAAACAGAGCAAAAATGCCGCCAGCGCGACCTTCGGACATTACAAAACAAACAAAGTCCGGATGCCGATGCCCAAACAGGTGTCGGAAAACTCTTGGGGTTAATTGGAAATTTGCTGATCAAATGGCAATTTATGAACAAATTCAACGAATTCGGAACCTGAAATCAACGACCTGGCAAACCGTCTCACGCGAAGATATGTGGCGCGGGCTGCTGGATCGGCTGAACTATAACGATCAATCATTCCCCGAATTCCTTCAACATCACGCGGTCAACGGCGAAATCTCGCTGGCGCGTCGCGATGTCCGAAACATTTATGCCAGCCGACCGACCTGCGGTGTTGTTGCGACCATTATCTGGTCCCATGCGCGTGGCATCCGCGTGAATGCGCTTTCGCTGCTGGTCCGCGATCTACCCAATCTTGTCGAACTGTTTGAAAATGACGATTTCGACGAAGATCAGCTGTCTCAGTTGTTGGGACAGCCGGGAATATCCATCCCGACCGCCAGCAAGATGCTGTCAGCCTGCGGCAAGAAATACAAAGGCAAACCGGCTGCAATCATGGACGACACAATCATTCAGGTGATTGAAGGTTCAAAATTTGCGACCGATTTCCCTGAAATCCACGCCCTTCGCGGTAAATCGCGCAGCCGCCCGATACCATATTACGAAGCCTATCTTGACGATGTTGCATCAATTTGCGCCGCACATGATCTGACGGCCGACATGGTTGATCGCTTTTTATCGGAATATGCACTCGCAAGCGCACTTGAAACCGAACAACGTAAATCCGCCTGACGATACCCTGCATGGCATTTCATGCAGGGTAGCACGACCAATCGTACACCGGTCACCCTATAATCCGCGCGACGGACGGGCCCTTGCCTCAATACCGCAAGTTCACCCCGGTCACCCGCCATCCCGGCTGCTCGACCCCGGTAATATATTCGATCCGCGTCACACCCAGCGCATCGATATGAAACGACAATGCCGCCTCCAGCGACAGGCCAAGCGCATTGGCCAAAGCTGCCCTCACGGTGCCGCCATGAATAACCGCAACAATATCGCGCCCGGCCCAGTAACGCGTCAGCCGGTCAAATAACGGTC
>CAMPHD010000006.1 GCA_946885765.1 uncultured Thalassospira sp. | reverse complement strand
CATGGGTAAAACCCTTGCCCTTACCGCCACGATCATCGGTGGGCGCAAACATCGTGCCCAGAAACAGCATGAAGCCATCCGGATATTGATGATGTTTGCCGCATGCCTGTGCGGCGAGGCTTTCGGGTGACCGGCTGATCTGGCTCATGGAGGAGCCAGCATCAAGGTGATAGCCATCCTGCCCGTCGACTGCCATTTTAAGATCGGCCTGCTTGACGGTTTCAAGTGTGAAATTGCCATCAAAAATGCGGATGAACGGTCCGATGGCGCAGGAGCCGTTATTGTCCTTTGCCTTACCCAGAAGTAGGGCTGATCGGCCTTCGACGTCACGCAGGTTGACATCGTTGCCAAGGGTCGCGCCGACGATTTTGCCCTTTGAGCTGACGGCAAGTACCACTTCGGGTTCCGGGTTGTTCCAGTTTGAAATCGGATGCAGGCCAACATGCGCACCATGGCCAACGGCGGACATCGGCGGGGATTTGGTAAAGATTTCCGCATCTGGGCCAATTCCGACTTCAAGATATTGCGACCATGCGCCTTTGGCGATCAGGACTTCCTTGATGTCGGCGGCCTTTTTTGATCCCGGTTCGATTTGCGACAGGTCATCGCCGATGATGCCGGTGATTTCAGTACGGATCAGATCGGCCTTGCTGGCGTCCCCACGCGCCTGTTCTTCGATGACGCGTTCCAGAAGGCTTGCAACAAATGTCACGCCACTGGCCTTGATCGCCTGAAGATCGTTGGGACTTAGCAGATGCAGGGTTTGCGATCCGCCGCCGGGTTTGGATGCTGCCGTAACGTCATCAAGCGTGCCGACCAACGGGAAACCCGACGGGTTGCGAAGCTGCGATACCAGATCTTCGCGTTCCAGAAGCTGGCTGATGGTCGGGGCCAGTTTGCTGATATCGCGCAGATTTCCCTGATCGACAACAACCGGAGTTGGGCCGGAAACACGCGGGTCCCAGACGCGACCCACCAGAATGGCATTGCCATGATCGTCGGGCAGAATATCGCGGGCGGTATTCGGGAAATCGATGGTCATTGCGGTGCCTCTTTGTTCGGGGCATTGGTGGCACCCGGTCCTGCAAGATGCATAAGGTGTTCTGGCATTTTGCCCAGAATGATCATACCAAGAACATCGTCATGGGTGACATCCTTGGTCGGGACGGTGCCAACCAGCTTGCCGTTCTTCATAACATGCAAACGATCAGACAAATCAAACACATCATGAAGATCGTGACTGATCAACAAAATACCGAGCCCGTCACGTTTAAGCTGGGCAATCAGTTCGCCGACCATGCGGGTTTCATGCACGCCAAGTGCCGCGCAGGGTTCATCCATGATCAGAACGCGGGCTTCGAACAAAAGCGCGCGCGCAATCGCGACCGATTGGCGTTGCCCGCCCGAAAGGGCCGAAACCGGTGATGTGAATTTATGGAAATTCGGGTTCAGGCGATGCAGGACTTCGCGGGCTTTATGTTCCATCGCCGCATCATCCAGAAAGCCGAGCTTGTCGACGATCTCACGGCCCAGAAACAAGTTCTGGGCGGCATCAAGATTATCGGCAAGGGCCAGGTTCTGATAGATCGTTTCGATATTGTTGTCGCGGGCATCACGGGCATTTTCAATCTTGGCTTCGCGGCCATCGACGATGATCTGGCCGGTGTCGGCCTTATATGCGCCCGAAAGCACCTTGATCAGGGTTGATTTGCCTGCGCCGTTATGGCCAAGCACGCCAACCACCTCGCCAGGATAAAGATCAATGGAAACTCCGTCGACCGCCTTGACCCCGCCAAAGCTGATATGAATGTCGCGCATTTCGACCAGCGGGTTTTGACCGGTGTTGATTTCGTTCATTTCCCCATACTCCTAGCTGGTCGGGTCGCTATAACGACGGTGGAAATATTTGTCGCTGAACACGGCAAGGACAAGCACAAGGCCGATGACGATGCTTTGCAGCGACGTATCGACGCCCAAAAGTGCCATGCCGCTTTGCAGGCTTTGCATCACCAATGCGCCAATCAGCGCACCGTAAATGGTGCCAACACCGCCCGCTAGCGACGTGCCGCCAATCACAACCGCGGCAATCACGCGCAATTCGTCAAGCGTGCCAAGGTCATTGCCCGCCGATTGCAGGCGTGCCGATGAAATCGCCGCACTGATCGCGCATAGGACCCCCATCAGGGCAAAAACCGCAACCGTCATGCGTTTGACGTTGATGCCGGCCAGTTCGGCGGCCTGCGGGTTGCCGCCCATGGCGAAAACATAGCGCCCGAACCGGGTGCGTTTGGCAACGATGGTCAGAACAATCGCCACAAGGGCAACAATCAGAAGCGGGATCGGAATACCATGCGAAATCATAAGGTTTTCCGGCGTTACCGGAATACCGCGATCTTCAAGAATGCGTTCGGCCGCACGTTCGGGCAGGTGATAGGCATTTAGCGTGATGATGGCTGCGAATACCAGCCCGGCCTTGATGATGGTATTGGTATATTCCGCCCAGACCGGTTTGACCGGGAACTGGAACGATAGCCGACGACGGCGTTCCATGATGGCGGCATAGATGATGGCGACAATGGCGATGGCGGCGACGATCCAGCTCCATGTTGCGCCAATCGTGCCTTCGATCCCGCCACCCAGCAGCATGAAGTTGTGATCAAGCGGGGCAACCGTACGCCCCTGTGTGACCCACCATGCCGCCCCGCGCCAGACCAGAAGCCCGCCCAAGGTGACGATAAAGGCCGGAACGCCAAGATAACCGACGGCAAGCCCCTGTATGCCACCAATCGTGGCCCCGATCACCAGCCCGACAAGCAGGGTAATGATCCATGTCATGGGGTGATTGTATTCAAGGAATTGCGGCAGGATATCGGATTGCACAACGCCCATGATCATCGCAAGAACGCCAAGGATCGCACCGACCGAAAGATCGATATGGCGGGTGACGATAATCAGAACCATGCCGCACGCCATCACGGCAACAGATGCCGTCTGAACCGACAGGTTAAAGATGTTGCGCGGGGTGATAAAGCGGCCACCGGATGCGATGTCAAAGCCGATCCAGATAACCAGAAGCACAACGGCCAGCCCTACAAGGCGACGGTCGACTTCCATCTTGGCAAGTAGTCTTGTCATGTAAAATGCTCGTCAGGCAGCGGGGCCGGTCGATCGGGTACGGCCGGCCCCGGGGTTTAACAAGGTCGGAGGGAGGAAACCTGCCTAGTTACAGGCAGCGACCTTGCCGCTATCAACCCCTTTGCAGACGACGTCTTTTGATACCCAGCCTGCATCGATCACAAGATCAAGCTTGTTCTGGGTAATCGCCACCGGATCAAGGAAGTAGGACTTCATGGTCACACCGTTCGGGCTGTTCCAATCCTGGGTGCCTTCGACGTCGCCAAGTTTCGTGCCTTTCGCCAGTTCAACCGCGATTTCAGCCGCGCGCTGCCCCAGAAGGCGGGCGTCCTTCCAGACCGAAACCGTCTGAGTGCCAAGGGCAACACGGTTAAGAGCTGCATGATCGCCGTCCTGACCGGAAACCGGAATGCCCTGCATGCCCTGTGCCGAAAGGGCGGCAACAACACCGCCAGCCGTGCCATCATTCGATGCGACAACAGCGTCAACCTTGTTGTCGGCTGAGGTCAGGAACTGTTCCGTGTTGCGCTGGGCGATGGCCGGCTGCCAGCTATCGGTATAGGCTTCGCCGACAACCTTGATATCACCACTATCGATTGCTGCCTGAAGGATTTCAAGCTGCCCTTCATGCAGGATATTGGCGTTCGGATCGGTTGGTGCGCCCTTGATGAAGATGTAATTGCCTTTCGGCTGCTCGGCAAACACGGCTTCGGCCTGCAGGCGGCCGACTTCCTTGTTGTCAAACGTAATGTAATAGGCGCTCGGGTCTTCGATCAGGCGGTCGTAACCAACTACCGGAATGCCTTCATTCACCGCCTGTGTGATGGCGGCACCGATGGACGATGAATCCTGTGCCAGAACGATAAGTGTGTCTGCGCCACGTGAAATCAGACTTTCGATATCGGAAAGCTGTTTGGACGGCGAGCTTTGGGCATCAGCACTGATATATTGTGCGCCGGCTGCTTCAAGTGCCTTCACAATAGCGGCTTCGTCGGTCTTCCAGCGTTCTTCCTGGAAGTTCGACCAGCTGACGCCAACGATCAGATCATCGGCAAAGGCATTGGCGGAAAACAGCACGGCACCGGCTAGTGCGACCGAGGAGAGGAGTTTTTTCATCTGTTTCTTCCCTGAATGATATGTGTCTTGCGGTGACATTTATTTTTGTTGTCGAAAAAATGTTGACGCCTTCGATCCGCCCTGTCAAATTTTTTTTAATGGTCAAATTAAAAAACTCGCTTTTCACGCTCAAATCCACCTATTAAATCGCGCAATTGATTGGTTTCAGGCAGATTTGAGTTGTTGCAGTGCAGAATTTAATTTGATTATGAAAAATAAAAGATGAAAACAAGTCAGGGAACGTCATGACAGCGAGTTATCACGATATTGATGGCAAATCGGTTCTTGTGACCGGTGGTGCGTCGGGCATTGGGGCGTCTATCGTTCGGGCCTTTTGTGTGCAGGGGGCGCGGGTCGGTTTTTTTGACATCGATGATGATGCTGCGGCAAAACTGTGTGCCGAAATCGAACGCGATCTGGATGTTCGTCCGTACTACATGTCACTTGATCTGCGCGATCAGGCCCGGATTCCCAAGGCAGTTACCGAAATGGCATCGAAAATCGGTGTGATTGATGTTCTGGTCAATAATGCCGCCCGTGATGACCGCCACAGCCCTGAAGAAACCGGGCCGGCTGAATGGAGAGAGAAGCTCGATGTCAATCTGTCGCACCAGTTTTTCTGTTCGCGTGCCGTGGCAAAGGGCATGGCCGAGAAGGGCCGGGGCAGCATCATTAATTTCAGCTCGGTAAGTTACTTGATGGGGCTGCCCGATCTGGTTGGCTATGAAACCGCCAAGGCTGGCATTGTTGGCATGACGCGCGCGTTGGCACGTGATTGGGGGGCGGATGGCATTCGGGTCAATACCGTTATTCCGGGCTGCATCATAACCCAGCGCCAGCTTGATCTCTGGATCAGCCCAGCGGACGAAGAACGCATTCAGTCCGAACAATGCATCAAGCGCCGTCTTGTCGGAGATGATGTTGCGCAGATGGTGCTTTTCCTCGCATCTGACGTGTCATCGGCATGTTCGTCACAAAGCTTTATCGTCGATGGCGGACTTGTCTGATAGTCTGCCCTCAACGAAGAAACGTTACGCCATAATCGCCAGTATTCCGAAGCCCCGATATCCCGCAGTCAGAGTCCATCATGCCCCAATCCCGATCCATCCCCAATGCCATCACCATTGATGAAAAAGCCAATCCCTATCGCGACTGTATTCAGGGGCTAGCCAATCAGCCGATTACGGTCGTGCGGCTGTTACGTGATGCGGTGAATGAAAACCCAGTTGTTGCCAGCGAACGGAAATTTGCGGTGCCAGAAATCCGTGATGTGGTTGGGCGACTGGTGGAAAACCGCCCGCGCATTGCGATTATCGGCGGCGCACCGGATCATCCGGCGCATCTGCTGGATCGCCCACAGGCCTTGATGGCGGCGATCCGTATCTGGGAAATGGGGGGGGTACCCTTTCTGTTTCATGTGCCAGTGATTTGCGATGGCACCGCGCAGAACAATATCGGCCAAAGTTATTCCCTGGCATCGCGGAACCATACGGCGGCAGCGGTCAATATTACCTTTGAAGGCCACAGCTATCATGCGGCCTATGTCATTGCCGGGTGCGACAAATCACCTGCGGCCGTTGTGGCAGGTTTGGCGGCTGCCGATCAGGCGCGGAAATATCGCGGCGATCAGGCTCCTGTTTGGGCGGTATTTGCCCCGTCCCACGTTCTGAAGGGCGGGGAAATTCCAGACGGCACCCGCCGGTTGCTGGATAAAATTGCAGATGATGCGGATCGGGCCGGGCATGATGACCTTGGTTCCGATATTCGCGAAAACATGCGCTATATCCTGCAATGCACATCTGACGAAGCCTTTGCCGGGTTGCTGGATCGTGCGCGGTTGCTGGGCATTATCAATGGCAAGATGGAACGCCGGGTTCTTGACGAACTTGCCGGTGCGACCTGTGATTCCAAGGGTGGTATTTGCGCCTTTAACGGCACGGGCAATTCATCGCGTACCATGCTGGCGGCTTTTGGGCTGACCCCGCCGGAACTGGAATTGCTGACTGATGTACCACCTTATGCGGCGGTCGCGGCCGGGATTGATGCGCTGTTTAGGGTGTTTAACAAACCCGAATACGCGATCAGTAATCTGTTGAAACGCAACTTTGCCAATTTCGTGCGTATTCATAATGCCACGGGGTCAAGCAGCAACATGTTGCTGCATCTGCCCTTTATGATGCGCTATGCCGGGTTTGATGTGACGATTGATGATTATCAGGATGTACGTCTTAAAACGCCGGTGCCGGAAATCTTCGCTCATAGCCTGACGGAAAATCGCGATACCTTTGTTCTGGCGCAACAAATGGCAGAAGGCAAAAATCGCGGTATGGAAAGCATCTATCGCGTTCTTGCCGATCTTGGCGTGGCGATGGATCTTGATGCGCCCACGGTGCTTGGCAAGACATGGGGGGAGAGGATTGCAAATCTGGAAAACCCCGTTGATCTGTCGCTGGGCGATAAATCGGTTATCCGGGCGACACCGGTGCGCAAACGGTCAGGTGTTGATGTTCTGACCGGTAGTTTCTTTGAAAATTGTGCGGTCAAGACATCAGGCATGAGCGACCATCTGATCGAACACTTCGACAATCACGTTTTCATCGTGCGTTATTATGAAAACGAACATGTCTGTAACGCCGATTTTGCATCGCCCGATCTGGTGACGCGCCTGATTGAAACTGATGGCGTGGATGAAGAACTGATTGCTGCCGTGGTCCGCCGCAATGGGGGCAACCGGGTTGATATGGATGCGCCCAAGGACATGCTGGCACAGGGGCATTTGTCCTTTGCCTTTGTCATTGGCGGGCAGGGACCGGAAGCCTATGGCATGCCGGAAATGTTTTCGCCGTCACAGAACCTTCGCCATCATCGCATCCTTGAAGCATCCAGTATGCTGATTACCGATGGCCGTTATTCCGGCGTGACCAAGGGGGCCTGTATTGGTCATATGGTCCCGGAAGCATTTTCTGGCGGTGGTATCGGTCATTTGCGCGATGGCGATGTGCTGCGTCTTGATCTGACGAAAAATACGCTTGATTGGCTTGATCGTGACGCGTTCCTTGCCGGGACCGAAACCGCCGGAAGCCCGATTGATCTGGTGGATCGTGCACCGTTATTTGCCGAACGGCAAAAACGCATGATCGCCCGTCAATACGATATCGCGGCCAGCAATGTGATGGATCATGTATCGAATGCGGCACGCGGGATTGTCCCCGGTGTGGTGGATCGTCGTGCGGTCAATCCGTGGCGAAACTGATCTGAACGGCAGGGGATTTTGGCCGCGCCCTTGCGAAATCGGTATGATCCCATACCTCATCAGGGAAACAACCGGCACTGCCGGACATACGATATCGACAAGGAGGATCATCATGACCGGCAAGCTGACCGTGCAGACACCGGACGGAAATTTCGATGCCTATGTTGCCATGCCTGCCAAATTACCGGCACCGGTGGTGGTGGTTATTCAGGAAATCTTTGGTGTTAACGCAGTGATGCGTGGCATTGCCGATGATTATGCCAAGCAGGGATATATCGCGGTTTGTCCCGATCTGTTCTGGCGGATCGAGCCGGGGATCGAAATTACCGACAAGACCGAAGAAGAATGGAAACAGGCCTTTGGCTATTATCAGGCATTCAATGTCGATAAGGGCGTCGAAGACATCGCCGCAACTCTGACGGCAGCGCGCAAGCTTGATGGAGCAAGTGGCAAAGCCGGGATTGTCGGCTTCTGCCTTGGCGGGCTTTTGACCTTCCTGTCGGCGACGCGCACCGATGGCGATGCGTTTGCAGTCTATTACGGCGGCGGCATGAACAATTATGTAGGCGAGGCCGGAAAGATCAAACAGCCGGTAATCATTCACCTTGCCGGGAATGATGAGTATATCCCCGCCGATGCGCAGGCCGTTATCAAGCAAGCACTTGATGATCATCCGCTGACCGAACTTCATTTCTATCTCGGTCGTGATCATGCCTTTGCGCGTAAGGGCGGGGCGCATTACGATCAAAAGGATGCCGAAGCCGCCAATGCGCGGACGGCGGAATTTTTCCGGGCCAATCTTGCCTGACCTTGAAAGCGATACCGAACAGGGCCGCAAATTTGCGGCCCTGTTGTTTTTTTGGGGGGGGAGGATCGTTACTGGACCGCAGGTCCAGTTATTTGTATGAGGAATGAAAATGGCCAGATCATGGGAGGAATAAAATGAAACTGCTGCGTTTCGGTGCTGCTGGTGCAGAAAAGCCCGGGATTCTTGATCAGGATGGCGTGATCCGCGATCTTTCGTCGGTGATTGAGGATTTCAATCCCGATACCATTTCCGATGCTACTTTTGCCCAAATTGCCGCCCTTGATCCCAAAAGCCTTCCGGCGGTTTCCGGTAATCCACGGATTGGTGCCTGTGTTGCCACACCTGGCAAATTCATTTGCATTGGTTTGAACTATTCCGACCATGCCGCGGAGGCGGGCATGCAGGTGCCGCCTGAGCCGATCATCTTTTTCAAGGCGACGTCGGCAGTTTGCGGCCCGAATGATGATGTCGAAATCCCGCGCGGGTCGGAAAAATCTGACTGGGAAGTCGAACTGGGGATCGTGATCAGCAAAGAAGCCAAATACGTGACCGAAGCCGAGGCGCTTGATCATGTGGCGGGCTATTGCGTGGTCAATGATGTGTCCGAACGCGCGTTTCAGCTTGAACATGCCGGCCAGTGGGTCAAGGGCAAAAGCCACGATACCTTTGGCCCGATTGGCCCGTGGCTGGTGACGCGGGACGAGGTCGCCGATCCACAAAACCTTCGCCTTTGGCTGGAACTGAACGGTGAACGCGTTCAGAATGGCAGCACGGCAACCATGGTTTATGGTGTTGCTCATCTGATCAGCTATCTGTCGAAATTCATGACACTACAGCCGGGCGACATCATCACGACCGGTACTCCGCCGGGTGTTGGTATGGGCATGAAGCCGCAACGTTTCCTGAAACCCGGCGATGTCATGGAACTTGGCGTCGAAGGGCTGGGAAGCCAGCGCCAGAAAACCGTTCAGGCCTGATCAATATTCCGCCGAATTCGGATCGAAATGAAAAGCCCCGCAGGTCATACGGGGCTTTTGCTTTCAGGCCATTGCCATGGCATCAAGTTCCTGCCGGTGGGCGTGAAGTTTATGGAATATGGCATAGCGCCGGTCATGGGTGGCTTTGGTGGTCTGATCCGGGGCGTGGATGGTCTCCTTGCCCGCCATCTGGCGCGATGCAAGGACAAGACCGCCTTCGGGATCAAGGGCCGCAGCACCGAGCATGGCGGAGCCCAGCAGGACCGGTTCGGCGCAATCGGACATCACGACATTACAGCCGGTGACATCGGCATAAAGTTTGACCAGAATCGGACTTGCGGTGTGACCGCCGCTTAGATGGATGTGCTTGATGTCATAACCGGTCACGTTCAGCGCATCGATGATATGCCGCGTGCCATAGGCAATCGCGCAGGCCGTTGCCCAGTAAAGGTCAAGGAAGCTTTTCTCGCTTTGATCAAGGCTGAGACCCGAAATCACGCCAAGCGCTTCTGAGTCGGCAAGTGGCGACCGGTTGCCATGAAAATCGGGCAGGACATGCAGGCGCGGTGCAAGATCGGTCGTTTCCGTCATCAGCGGCAGAAGTTTTTGCCCGGCAAGCTTGTGCGCATCACGACCCATGGCGTGCGAAAACGGATGCATGGCAACGATATGATCCAGCAGCGCACCGGTTGCCGACTGCCCGCCTTCGTTGAGCCAAAGACCCGGCGCAATCGCCCCGAAATAGGGGCCCCAGACACCTTTAATGAAGCGCGGTTCGGAGGATAGAGCCATATGGCAAGTGGATGTCCCGGCAATCATGGCAAAGCGTTCATCAAGATTACCATCCAGATATTCGCCAAGTGTGCCAAGGGCCCCGGCATGGGCATCAATCAAGCCTGCACCCACGACGCAATCGGTGGTCAGGCCAAGTTCGGCCGCACCCTGTTTGGACAAATTGCCGATCAGATCGCCAACACCCAATGCCTTGCGGTCAATTCTGGCCTTGCCGGGGAAATCATCAAGGCCGATTTGATCGAGAAATGCACGATCCCATGGATCATCCTGATGGGCCAGATAGGTCCATTTGCAGGTGATCGTACAGCAGGACCGGTCGTTGCTGCCGGTTGCGCGGAAGGACAGAAAATCGGCAAGGTCATAGGCTGCGCCCATTTTGTCCCAGTTCTGACGATGATGGCGTTTCAGCCACATCAGTTTGGGCAATTCCATTTCGGGCGACATGGTGCCGCCGATATATTCAAGGACCGTGGCGCCGGTTTTTGTGCATTCTTCGGCCTCACGCACGGCACGGTGATCCATCCAGACGATGACATCCCAATTGTCCGCACCACCGGGGGTGACACCAAGCGGGCGGTTATCGGTATCGCGGATCACGAGCGAGCAGGTGGCATCAAACCCGATGGCTGCGACCTGATCGGCGGCAACATTTGATTTTGCCAGCGCATCGTGAACCGATTGGCAAACCGATTGCCAGATATTTTCCGAGTCCTGTTCGACGAAGTCGGGTTTTGGCCTGTTCATGGCAATCGCGTGTGCGGCACTGCCAAGCAATTTTCCATCCGGGGTAAACACGCCTGCGCGTGCGCTTCCGGTGCCAACATCCACACCGATAATGACTTTGTCTGTAAGGCTCATATGGTCTTCCTCCCGCAGGGCCGGTTGGCGGTATCCCTGCATTTTGCAAGCAAACCCGATCCCGGTTTTATGGGTTCTTCGCGCGTGTTGGTCACCGCGATAAATTCGCACCGCACGTAATTGAGCAAAAGTGCATCGATTGGTCAAATGTTCATTTTGATTGACGTCGACATTCGCGATTGTATAGGCTTTTCCGATCAAACCCAACGAAGCCAGGTTCAACATGGCCCCCGGAAATGTCCAAGATAGCGCCCGTAACCTTATGCTGGCATCAATCATGATCGGCAAGGATGTCGTTCTTTTTGATTGTGACGGCGTTCTGGTCGACAGCGAACCGATCTCGCTGGCGACGCTTGTCGATGTGCTTGATCATTATGGTGCACCGCTTGACCTTGCCGAAGTTGCCGCCCGTTTCACCGGGCGATCAAGTGCGGCCCCGATTGAACATATTCGTAGCGAAACCGGTCGCGATATCACTGCAGAATTCAAACCGTTCTTTTACGAGCGCCTGTTTGCTCGCTATGACGTCGAATTGCAGAAAACAAATGATATCGAGGGTGTTTTGACGGCATTGCGCAGCCGCAATATCGCGTTTTGCATTTCATCAAGCAGTTCGGTGCAGCGCCTTGAACGCACGATGGCGGTCACCGGGCTTGGCCCATGGTTTGGCACTGACATCTATAGTGCCGATTTTGTTCAGAACGGCAAACCGGCACCGGACCTGTTTTTATATGCCGCCGATAAAATGGGCTTTCGCCCGGAACAGGCGATCGTGATTGAGGATTCCGTTGCCGGGGTTAAGGCCGCGGTGGCCGCAGCCATGTCCTGCATCGGTTATGTTGGCGGCGGGCATTATGCCGATGACCGAAAAACTGCCGCAGCCCACCTTTACGAAGCTGGCGCCGATGTGGTTTTTGATAACATGCGCGATATCGAAGCCCTGATCAGACAGGGTTGATTTTATCTAGCGCTGACGCAGCAGGCTTTGATAGCGGGCCTGACTTTGGCTGAGATGTTCGCGCATCGTAGTACGGGCGGTTTCGGCATCACGCGAGGCAATCGCATCAAAGATGCGATGATGTTCGGCCAGAATTTTCTGCATATAGTTTTTCTGGTCTTCGACTTCGGGTGGGCGGCGGCGTAATTGCGCGCGCGGAATGGTTTTATCGCCAAGATGTTCCAGAAATTCGACATAGCGCCGGTTGTTTGTCGCATCGGCAATCGCGCGGTGAAACTCGAAATCGGCCTTTTCTGTCGGATTGCCGCGTTCGAACTGATCGGTCATTTCCTGCAGGGCTTCATAGATTTTCGCCTGCTGTGCCGCCGAACTTCGCGCACAGGCAAGGCCGGCTGCCTCGATCTCGACCGCCATGCGCAGCTCCAGGATTTCAAGAACATCGGAAATCTGTGCGGAATCGACAGCAAAGATCGCACTGCCAAGTTTGCGTGGGCTGGGGGCGAGCACAAACACACCGGCTCCTTGGCGCGGTTCAAGCAAACCATCGGCCTTAAGGGCGGCGATGGCTTCGCGCACGACCGTGCGGCTGACGCCGAATTGCTCGGTCAATACAGGCTCGGTCGGCAGTTTGCTGCCCGGCGTGCGCATGCCGCTTTCAATTTCATGGCGCAGGCTTGCAATGACCTTTTCGGTCAGCGAAACTTTTTTTGGCGCGTTCTGCGCGGAGTTGTTGCTCATTTTCTTGCTCTGCAAATCCGCTATGATCGGAACGGGATGTTAATACTCGTAAACTTAACATCCTGAAATAGTCCTACGATGTTGGTGACGGAAAGTCATCATATGATTTTGATATAGTGACGAGGCGACGATAATGGCCAAAACGGCCGAAGCTGAATATCGCTGGAACAGCGGCCCTTTCAAGGTCGGGATTGTGCTCCGTGGTGGAGCCATTTCAAGGATCGACTGGGTACGTCCCGACGGTAACGGGGTGATCAACCTTTTGCGCCCGATTGATGACTATGCCCTGACATCGGGTAATCCGTCGCATCTGGGATGTTTTCCGATGGTGCCGTTTGCCAACCGGCTGGGTTATGCCCAGTTCGAATTCGACGGCAAAACCATCAATGTTCCGGCCAACCGGGCACCGGATCCGCATGCCATTCACGGATTTGGAATTTCCAGTGTCTGGGATATAGAACGCCCGACAGTTGATACAATCCGCTTCAATCACAAACATGACGATCCGCAGACGGGTTTCTGTTATGTTGCCTGGCAACAGATCAAAGTTGCAAACGATACCATTTCAATCGAAATCGGCGTGCGTCATCTGGGAAAGGGACCGATGCCTTATGGGATCGGGTTGCATCCATGGTTCCCCGGCGGGGATGACGCATGGGTGCAGTTTGTTGCGACCGACTGTTTCAGCACGGATGAGGGAAAATTGCCGACCACGCGCACGGTGATTGATCTTGGCCGTGATTTTGCCGATGGCAAGATGATCCGCCATCACAAGGGGCTTGATGTTCATTATATCGGCTGGAACAAACAGGCGGAAATGGTCTGGGCAGACCGGCAGTTAAGCCTGCTTCTGGAAGCAAGCGATACGTTATCGAACCTGCAATTCTATATTCCGGAAAACGGCCAGACATTCTGTGTCGAACCGGTATCCCATGTGCCAAACGTCCATAATCGCCCGGAATTCAAGGAATTCGGCGATGTCAGGGTGCTAGGCTATAACGATACCCTGTCGGGCATCATGACCCTGAGTCCAAGCCTTTTGACCAGATCGGATAATGGCCTTGTCGATGATGACGAGGAACCGGTCAAAAGGCGTGATTATTCATTGGTCGATTGATTGCTTGCCCTTTACCCGGTCGGTATTTGCCGATAAAACTTACAAGTAAGAATAACAAGATGACAAGTTGATGGGGATTGGGGAAATGACCGGCTTGCAGCTTAAAATCCAGAAACGTGAAAAACTTGCGGATCAGCTTTACGGGCAAATTCTGGAACAGATTGTATCTGGCAATCTGTCCGAAGGGGCCAAGTTGCCCTCTGAAAATGAAATATGCGCATCCTTTGGCGTATCGCGCCCCGTGGTGCGCGAAGCCCTGCGCAAATTGCAGTCCGACGGGCTGGTTTATGCCCGTCAGGGCGTCGGGTCGTTCGTCAAGAAACGCCCGCCGCAAGGATTGATCGAATTTGGCGGCATCAACGATGTGGCGGGGCTTCTGCGCTGTTTCGAGGCCCGCATCGCGATAGAGGCGGCAACCGCACGCATGGCTGCGGAACGCGCGACCCTGCGTCATCATCGCGATATCGAACGGGCTCTTAAGATGCTTGAAGAAAGCATTGCCGCCGGTGATATCGCCGATGAGGCCGATTTCGATTTCCATATGTCCATAGCACGCGCCAGCGGCAACGATATCTTTGTCACTATGCTGACGTCGCTGCATGGTGTGATTGCCAAAACCATGAATGTCGCATTGAACATCACGCGGACCGGATCGGCCGAGCGGGTGAAAAAGGTTCTTTTGGAACATCGCCAGATTTATGATGCGATCCGCGGTCAGGATGGGGAGAGTGCGGAATTGCTGATGCGCTATCACCTGCATCAGGCCCGCCAGCGGGTAACCGACCACGCGCGCGATATGTAGTGCCGTGGCGCTTGCAAACAGACCGGCCTGTAAAGTTTCCACGCAAATTTGTTGACAAGTGCCCCCGCGCGCTTGCACACAAGTCATATGACGAATTGCGTCGGAAAGAATACAGGAATGGATCATGTCAGGTGATATTTCAGCCGTACAGCAGCCCCGCATTCTGCTGGAGGAACGGTTTGAACTGGGCGAATGCCCGAACTGGGACGACGATAATAACCGCCTTTATTGGGCCGATATCGTTGATCAGAAAATCCATGCGCTTGATATCGAAACGGGGCAGCGGCACAGTTGGTCATTTGAAAGCGAAGTCGGCTGTTTCGGTCTGACCGATCAGGGGCGTCTGGTTGTGGCGCTGAAAAGCGACATCATCCTGTTCGATCCGAAAACCGATAGTCGCGAAAAACTGGCCGCGGTCGATGGTAACAATGATATGAGCCGCACCAATGACGGCAAGATCGGCCCGGATGGGGCATTCTGGGTTGGTACCATGGACCAGAATGCCGACAAGCAGCCCGTCGCGTCGCTGTATCGCGTGACCGGTGCGGGGGAAGTCGAACACAAGGCAGGTGGGATCAAGATTTCCAACGGCCTGGCATGGTCTCCCGATGGGCGCATTATGTATCACTCGGATTCTCGCGGACCATGGGTCAATCGCTGGGACTTTGATGTCAAGACCGGCGCGATCGACAATTGCCAGCGTTTCCTCGACCTTGACGACACGGTTGGTCGTCCGGATGGTGCGGCGGTTGACATGGAAGGCTGTTACTGGAGTGCGGGCGTCTCGGCGGGCAAGCTGAACCGGTTTGCGCCCGACGGCACGTTGCTGCTGTCAATTGATATGCCGATGCCTAACCCGACCATGCCGTGCTTTGGCGGGGCGGATATGAAAACGCTTTATGTCACCAGCCACATGGAAAACTACCCGGCGGAAAAACGTGATGAGTTTCCCAATGCGGGCAAGCTTATCATGTTGCGTGTCGATGTTGCGGGCGTGCCGGTCAACCGGTTTCGCGAAAGCGGGTAAGACATAACGCCTGAAACAAAAGGGCCGTGCAGGATGTTCTGCGCGGCCCTTTTTCTTTTGGTTCTCGGGGTGACTTATGCGGCCCTGATGGTCGCGTGTGCTGTGCCGATACCGTCAAAAATCGCTTCGATCTGGCCATGGTTGGTCGGGGTTGGTGTCGTACAGGCGCCGGTGGTGATGACCGTGCCGGGTTTCAGTTTCTGACCGCGCGCAGCCAGGAAGCGCACAAGATAGGCCAATCCACCAAACGGATCAGGCCAGGAGGCAGGATCGCTGTTTTGTGCCAGAACCTTGTCATCCGATCTTGTTTCGACCGGCACATTCAGAAACGCCATGTCCTGCCAGTTGGTGATTTCCGGGCCAAGCACCAGGTAGCCGGTCGAATTCAGATCGGCCAATGTAGCGACCGGACCCTGTTTTTCAAGATACCTGCGGTCCGCGATTTCGATCGCCAGATGCACGCTTTTGATGTGGTTCAGAACCGTTTCGGCAGTGGCATTGCTATCCGGCGTACTGGCCATGACCACGGCAATCTCGGCCTCGATATTCGGGAAATGGACATCATTTGTGGTGATGGTGGCACCGTTTTCGATAATCCGGCCATCAAGCAATGGCCCGACCAGGGGGCCGTCAAGACCAAGACCTGCCTGTGCGGCGCGTGTCGCAACCGACAGCTTCCAGCCGATCTGCCGTGCACCTGTCAGGGCAAGCGTTGCCTGCTGTATTTCATACGCTGTTTTGAAATTGCCCGGATTGGCGTCATCGGGCAGGGGATCAATCAAAGTGTTTTGCATGAAGGCATCGGCCAGAATCCGGCTTGCCTTGGTGATGTCGGTCATTCCCTGTGCACGTCCTTCTGTTTTGAGGTGTTTTCACCAGCGTAACGGCGTGATCGCGCAAAGTCATCATATCAATTATCGGGAGTCGCGTATTCCCGATGAAAATCCGGTTGGTATGATGACTTTTATCAATAGCCTTAATGCACGAAATCCCGGTAAATCGCTGTTTTTGCGATAGACTAAAGTCTTTGAGTATTATGATTGACACAATGATATGATGAATTTATAGAATCATCATAGGTTATGTCGATGCTTTATGAATTGAAGGACGTTTTATGCATTATCAGGAACTGAAAACGGCAATTGGTGCCGGTCTCCTTTCTTTCCCGGTTACGCCGTTCAAGGCGGATGGGTCGCTGGATATGGATACCTATCGCACGCATGTCGGCTGGCTGGCGCAATATCCGGCTGCGGCCCTGTTTGCGGCTGGTGGCACCGGCGAGTTTTTCTCGCTGACCCCGGCGGAAGTCGTTCAGACCGTGCGTGTCGCCAAGGAAGTCGCAGGCAGTACTCCGATCATTGCCGGTTGCGGTTATGGTACAGCCATGGCCGTTGAACTGGCGCGCGAATGTGAAAAGGCCGGTGCCGATGGTTTGCTTTTGCTGCCGCAATATCTTGTCGGTGCCAAGCAGGAAGGCATGTATGAGCGCGTCAAGGCGGTCTGCAATGCGGTCAAGATCGGTGTGATCGTTTACAACCGCGACAATGCGATCCTGTCGGCTGAAACGCTTTCCAGATTGTGTGATGAATGTCCGAACCTGGTTGGTTTCAAGGATGGTCATGGCGATATCGAACTGGTTACGCGCGTTTGCGTCACCATGGGAGATCGTCTTTCCTATATCGGTGGCATGCCGACAGCCGAAGTTTTTGCCAAGGCTTACAAGGCAGCGGGTGTTACCACCTATTCGTCGGCGATCTTCAACTTCCTGCCCAAACAGGCGCTGGAATTCTATGACGCGCTGACCAATGACGACGATGCGACGATGAACCGTATCCTGACCGAATTCTTCTATCCGTATCTGGCGATACGCGATCGCGGCACGGGTTATGCCGTGTCGATCGTCAAGGCAGGCATGCGGGTTATCGGGCGTGATACCGGTCCGGTGCGCAGCCCGCTGACCGATCTGAGCGCCGAAGAACACGACATGCTGGCCGAGGTTATCCGCAAGGCGTTCGGCGAGAGCGCATTGAAGGTTGCCTAAGTGGCACAACCCGGCAGGTGGCTTCTGCCGGGACTACCCTGCGACGCTGAAAAAGCAAATAGCGCGCAATAAATCGTTTTCAGGAAAACGATTACTTGTTGTTACAAGTAACAAGATGTAACGTTTCCTGACAACAACTGGTCCCATCAGGGAAAACAAGACTTTAACGTTGAACGACATAAAGTCACGGGAGGAATATCAATGAACAAGTTTATGAAAACCACGACACTGACGGTTGCCGCAGCGGCAATGTCGGTGGCCTTTGTTGCCGGTGCGCAGGCACGCGAATGGCGCGGCTGGAATATCCATCCGGCAGACTATCCGGTTTCGACCGGGATGGAAGAATTCGCCCGCCTGATCAATGAAAAATCCGGTGGCGACCTTGAAGCCAAGGTTTATCACGGCGGCGTTCTGGGCGATCAGCCCGATGCGATTCAGCAGGTTCGCCTTGGCGGTCTGGACTGGGCTGTTTTCAACCTCGGTCCGCTTGGTGAAGTTGCACCCGAAGCAAACGTTGTTTCCCTGCCCTTCATCTTTAAGAACGTCGATGCCATGCATGAAGTCATGGACGGCCCGGCTGGTCAGCAGATTGCAGACGGTCTTGCCGAAGCAGGCCTTCAGGCACTGGGCTGGTATGATTCCGGTGCGCGTTCTTTCTATAACACCAAGCATCCGATCAACACACCCGAAGACCTTAAAGGCCTTAAATTCCGTGTGATGAGCAACGATCTGTATGTGCAGATGGTCGGTGCACTTGGTGGTAACGCAACCCCGATGCCTTATGGTGAAGTTTACCAGTCCCTGAAAACCGGTGTGATCGACGGTGCAGAAAACAACTATCCGTCCTACGACAGCTCGGGCCATTTCGAAGCGGCAAAATACTATTCGGTGACCCAGCACCTGATCCTTCCGGAATGCCTGTGCGTAAACAAGGCGCTTTATGACGGGCTGTCGGATGACGAAAAGAAGATCCTTCAGGAAGCCGCCGATGAGTCGGTTACCGTGCAGCGCGCTGCTTGGGCCGAACGTGCAGAAAAGTCCAAGGAAAAAGTTGTTGCTGCCGGTATCGAAGTGAACGAAATCGCCGATAAGGCAGCGTTCCAGGATGCGATGCAGCCTGTCTATGACAACTTCATCAAAGCCAACCCGGATCTGGCCGATCTGGTCAAGGCGATCCAGGACGCCCAGAAATAATTGATCAAGTCATAGAAGGGCGGCGACATTTTCGCCGCCCTTCTTTACGCTTGTATTCATTCCTTTTTGTTTATCCATTTCTGGCGGCGTGCGAATGCTTTTACAAATCACCGGGATGCTTGACCGTTTGGGTGGCGGACTTGCCAAAATCCTCAATCTGATTGGTGGGATTGCGCTGGTGGCGTTGATCCCTGCCTTTGCCTGGCTGGTTTTCGGGCGTTATGTCCTTAACGAAACCCCAACCTGGGTCGAACAGGTTTCCCTGATCCTGATCGTTCTGATCACCTTTCCGGTCGCTGCGGCATGTATCCGCGATAACAGCCATCTTTCGGTATCGTTTTTCAGGGATTCCCTGCCTCCAAAGGCCTCTGCGGTTTTGGCACTGATCAGCTACGCTGCCATGACGGTGTTCGGTTTTTACATGCTTGTTGGCGCGTATGATCTTGTTATTTTCAACTGGGCCAAAAGCATGCCGATCATCCATATTCCCGATGGTTTGCGATCCGTTCCGATGCTGGTTTGCGGCGGGGGCATCGTATTTTACAGCCTCGTGCATATCCTTAAAATCATCACCGGCTGGAAAACCATCGCACAAAGCCGGTTTTACAGTGACGAACTGCTTGATAAGGACGTTGAATAAATGGGCATGACCATTCTTTTGGGCCTGTTTGCCATTGGCATTGTCATTGGCATGCCCGTTGCCCTTGCGCTCGGGATTGCCGCCCTTGCGACCTTTTTCTTCGAAGGTCTGCCGACCCTGATTGCGTTTCAGCGTATCGGTTCGGGGATCAGTGCCTTCTCGCTTCTGGCCATTCCGTTCTTTATCTTTGCCGGTGAATTGATGCTGCATGGCGGGATCGCCAACCGGCTGGTACAGTTTGCAACTGCCCTTGTCGGCAGTCGTCGGGGCGGACTTGGCATTGTGAACGTGTTTTCATCTATGCTGTTTGGGGGCATTTCCGGATCGGCCGTGGCCGATACATCTGCCCTTGGCTCGATTCTGATCCCGGTAATGAAGAAAGAAGGTTATCGGGCGGATTACGCGGTCAACGTCACGGTGACCTCGTCGATTGCCGGCATCATGATCCCGCCCAGCCATAACATGATCCTGTATGCGGTTGCTGCTGGCGGCGGGATTTCGATTTCCAAACTGTTCATGGCCGGACTGGTGCCAGGCATCATCATGTGCCTGCTGCTTGGCCTTGCGACATGGCTTGTGGCGATCAAGCATGGCTATCCGGCTGTACCGTTTCCGGGGTGGCGGGTTGTCGGGGTTACGGCCATTCGCGCCATTCCGGGCTTTTTCACCGCCGTCATCATCGTCGGCGGTGTGTTGAGCGGTGTGTTCACCGTCACGGAATCCGGTGCCATCGGTGTGGCTTATGCGCTGATCATTACCGGGCTTGTCTATCGCGAACTGAATTGGGCCGGGTTTGTTGCGGCGGTCAAACAATCGGCGAAGACGACGGCTCTTGTCATGCTGCTGGTCGGGTGTGCGTCGGCCTATGGCTATATGCTGGCGTTTTATCAGGTGCCCGATGCACTGGCCCATGCGATTACCTCGATCACCGATAATCCGATCATGGTTCTGTTGCTGATCAATGTCATGCTGCTGGTGGCGGGCATGATCATGGATATGGCAGCACTGATCCTGATCTGTACGCCGATCTTCCTGCCGCTGGCGACCCAGTTTGGTATGGATCCGATCCAGTTTGGCATGGTTTTGATGATGAATTTGGGCCTTGGCCTTTGTACGCCGCCGGTGGGGTCCTGCCTGTTTGTCGGCTGTGCGATTGGCGGGGTGAAGATCGAAAAGGCCGTCATGACGATCTGGCCATTTTATCTGGCGATCCTGACGGCGCTTATGCTGACAACCTATGTACCTGCGATCTCGCTGACACTGCCAAACCTTGTGTTTGGTGGTGGCTGATCGCGGACCAAGATGACTTCGAAGAGGAAGACGATGAAACGTTTGCTGATTACCGGTGCTGCCGGCAACCTTGGAAAAATCCTGCGCGAGGGACTTAAAGGCTATGCCGATGTCCTGCGCCTTTCGGATATCGCACCGATGGACCCAGCCGGTCCGGGCGAGGAAGTGGTGCCTTGCGATCTTTCGGATCGGGCGGCTGTGCATGAACTGACCAAGGATTGCGACGGGATCATTCATCTCGGCGGGATTTCGATCGAAGCCGCGTTTGATGACCTGTTGCAAGCCAATTTCCTTGGCACCTATAACCTGTATGAAGGCGCACGTAAAAACGGCAAGCCACGCATTCTGTTTGCCAGTTCGAACCACGCCATCGGGTTCCACAAGCGCACCACCAAGCTTGATGACAAATCCGAACTGCGCCCCGACAGCCTGTATGGCGTGACCAAATGCTATGGCGAGGCATTGGCGAGTTATTATTACGACAAGTTCGATGTTGAAACCGTCTCTTTGCGTATCGGGTCATGCTTTGAAAAGCCGCGTGATCGCCGGATGCTTTCGACATGGATGAGCCCGCGCGATTTTATTTCCCTGATGAAGGCGGTATTTGATGCGCCGATGACCGGCCATCTGGTGATGTATGGGGTTTCGAACAATCGTACCAAATGGTGGAGCAACGCCCACGCCGATCTGATCGGTTGGCAGCCGCAGGACAGTTCCGATATCTTCCGCGAAGAAATCGAGGCGGCCTTCCCGGCAGAGGACCGCCATGATCCGGTTGTGATATATCAGGGCGGTGGTTTTGCCGCCAAAGGTCACTTCGAAGATTGATCTTTGATTTTTGTTACGCATACAAAGGGCCGCATAAGCGGCCCTTTGTTGTTTTTGGTGAAAAAACGCTGCTGCATTTCGTCTATGAGATAATGACCAGTTACTTTCTCCATGAGGAAATTGATGTTCAGATCAAGCTCGTTGACGGATGATATTGTACTGTTCGAGATGGTTGACGCGCAAAGTTCTGCCGATGGAGAGAGCTATATCAGGGCTCTTTACTCACTTTCGGCCCGAACGGAACCCGCGATATTGATCATGCTTTTTACCGGGCATGTCGAGCAGGATCACGAAACCCGCAAACAGGCGGCGCTTTGGTTCAAGCATAACCGCGACCGGTTGCCGTGCTTCGCCAAGGGACTGATACAGGTGGAGCCGGATCACGAACATGACCTTGCCGAAGAGGTCGAGAACAGCAACTTTGCAAGGATGCTGCCCTTTCCCCTGAAGCATGCCGAAAGCCTTAAAGAGGCTTATGCGATGGCAAAGAACTGGCCGAAGCCCTAACGTTTGCGGATTGCCAGAAACAGGAAGTAAGCTGTTCCGATCAGGGCGGCGATCAGCCCGGTTGGCAACTGTTGCGGATACAGCAGGTTTCTGGCCATCCATTCGGCAACCATCATCACATTCGCCCCGATCAGAACCGCACCCAGCAAATGCCCGCCCGCAAGCCGGTAACCGGCAATACGCGCCAGGTGCGGGGCCATCAGACCGACGAAGCTGAGCGGCCCGACAAGCAGTGTGGCACTGGCGGCAAGGATGGCGGCCAGCAACATGATGAAGAACTGAAAACCTGAAATGCCAAGACCAAGCGAGGTAGCTTGATCATTGCCAAATGATGCCAGTTCAAGCGGGCGGCGCACCGCAATCACCACAACCAGCAAGGCCGCCGTGACCCCGGCGACGATCAGGACTTCGTCCATGCGGGTAAAATAGGTGGTGCCGGCCAGCCATGAAATCAGCATCGATGTTTGTGTGCCGCTGCGGGTCAACGCAATGCGGACAATCGAGCCCAGAATGGCGGTTAGAGCCAAGCCGTTGAGTAATAGGTAATGCGGGGCGTGGGTGAATTTCCGGCACAGAAGCAACAGAATGATCAGCGAAATGATACCGCCAGCCGCCCCGATAAACATCAGTTCAGCCCGTTGTCCGAAGCCGAAGAATACAAGGGCGATGATCATGGCGAGTGCAGTGGCAGAGCTGACGCCGGTGATTTCCGGACTGGCCAGTGGGTTACGTCCGACGCGTTGAATTAACGTACCGGAAACCGCCAATGCAGCTCCGCAAATGATCGCGGCAAAGGTGCGTTCGGAGCGTTGAAGGACGATGTCATAGAAGCTTTCGCCGCCGGTCAGAAATACGAAATCATGGCCGTTAAACGACACAAACAAAGATAAGCCCAGACCTGTAACCAACCCTAATACCAGTATCAGGCTCAGCACATTTTTCGAGACAATTTGCTGATCGGGGTGGTGATCCTCGCTTTGTTGGCCGGGCATGATTCTGGCCTTGCGAAGGATCAGTATGATGAATGGTGCACCGATCAAGGCAGTGGCCGCACCGGTTGGAACGATGTCGCCATCAAGCCCGTTCATCTGTCGGACAAGAAAGTCGATACACAGCAATGCAAAACCGCCGGTCAACAGCGAATAGATCATCAGGTCGCGTGAACGTGTCAGACCGGCAATCCGCAGAGCGGCAGGGACGGCCAGACCGATAAAACCGATCAGCCCCGCAGCCGAAATGACCGATGCGGTAATGAAAACGGCAAAGCCCAGGATCAACAACCGCAAGATGGTGACGCGTGCGCCAAGCGAGCTGGCGGTGTCGTCGCCAAGGGCAAGAAGATCAAGTGGGCGCGAGAGAAGCAGAACAACAGCAACACCGATCAGCAGGCGGGGCAAAACAAACTGTGTTGAGTCCCAGCCGTTTTGCGCGAGGTCACCCGCCCCCCACATGAAGACCGATTGCAGATACTGTTCGTTAAACAGCAGAAAAATCTGCGTACCCGACTGCAGCATCAGATTGATGATCATCCCGGCCAGTATTAGCCAAAGCGTCGCATTGGCGCGCCGCGATGCAATCAGGTAAACCGCGCCAAGGGCGATCATACCACCGGCAAGGGCCGCGGCTTCCTTGAACGGGGCGAGTGCCGCCGGGGCCAGCAGCAGGAAAACCGTCAGGGCAAACTCAACACCTGCGCCGACGCCGAGGGTCGTCGGGGATGCCAGCGGGTTGCGCAATACCGTCTGGATCGCTGCCCCGGCCAGGGCTAGGCCAGCCCCGCAGATAAAGGCCATCGCGATTCGTGGCAGGGTACTGAAGTGAAACAGGATTTGATCAAAGTCGGTTTCGTCAGGATGAAACAGCACATTCATCCCGGCCCCGTTTTGCAGGAATGGCCAAAGATCGTTGATCAGGATGGCAATCGAACAGATCGCAAGTACAAGGCACAGGATCGCCGGGCCGCGATAGAAAAACCGGCTCATGTCACGGCTCGTTTCGCCGCTCATTTAACCGGGCCGCTTTCCATGCTTTCGGCAAGAAGCCGGGCAAAGCGCAAGGCGGATGGCATACCGCCATAGGCCCAGACGACAGGCAATTCGTAAACCCGGTCGTCCCGTACGAAATCAAGGATTTTCCAGACCGGCGATGCCCAGACCTTTGCGCGGATCACATCGGGTACCGGGTTCAGGTACACCAGCGTATCCTGCGCACGCGGACCAAGGATTTCGACGCCCCCCTTGGCAAAGCCCCAATTGTTGACCGGCCCCTGATAGGCCAGTGGTAGATCCATTTTCGCGAGTACGGTGCCGGGCAGGGACGATTTGCCATAAAGCCCGATATGGCTTTCGGATACGAACTGGGTGATTGCAAGGGCGCGGTCCGGCGGCATGGCAGCCCGGATGCGATTGCCATATTCGGCGAATTTGGCATCAGCATCGGCAATCCATGCCGCAGCCTCTGCCTCGCGCCCGGTGGCTTTGGCGAGTGTATCAAAAAGTTTACGGGCTTCGGGCAGGGCATCGCGGTTGTTGTTATA